>DAIPYB010000079.1:0-9325 GCA_036782955.1 Pseudoxanthobacter sp.
AGGCGCAGCGGCAGGCCGATCAGACCGCCACCATGGCCGAGCATGCGCTCGATGGCGAGATGGGTCTTGCCGGTATTGGTGGGGCCCAGCACCGCCGTCACGGTCCGGGCGCGGGCCGAGGGGGGCAGCGGCAGGCGTGTCGTAACGGTCATGGCCGGTGGGTGCTCATGTCCGGGCCGGACCCGAAGGCCCGGAACGGTCGGTGGCGTCTCGCGTCTTCAGCGCAAAGCCGGAACGCGGGCGGGCGTCGTTCATTCGGGGTGGCACTTCTCCGTGCGCTGGCTGGCGCAATCCCTTAGCACACCGTTCCGCTCTTGCGCATCCCATTCGCGCGAGCACCGCGCTCAAAGCGCAGCCGTGAACGGGAGCCGAACGAATCGCGGCCGAATCGGTGACACAGCGCAGTCTTGTTTTGTTCCGCGCACGGCTTCACGGTCCGGGCGGTCAGGATCGCACGTCGCGGTTGGCGCGCTCGATGGTCTCCGTCAGGGCGTCGAGACGGCTGGCGGCATTTTCGATGCGTCGCGCCAGTTCGCCTTCCACCGAGGTTTCGCGCGTCAGCGCACTGTCGCGCTCGGCGCGCATGGCGGCCAGCGTCTCCTCGGCCAGCCGCAGCCGGCGCTCGGTTTCCGAAAGCTGGTCCATGACCAGAACGCCGGCCATCACGGTCAGGCGCTGGTCGCCGATTTCGCCAAAGGAGCGGCGGAGCTGGTTGATGGTTTCGTCGAAGCGCCGGCCCAGACCGACGAGGCGCTCTTCCTCGCCATCGTCGCAGGCCATGCGGTAGTTGCGTCCGTTGATGGTAACCGCGACTTGCGCCATCTCATTCCTCATCTGGCCGCCTATCTGGCCGCCTCAGCCAGCCGGCGGTCAGCCGCCATGACGCTCCAGAACCGTGCGGATCGACTCCATCGCCGCCACCAGCCTGCGTGAGACCTCGCGGCTGGTGTCCTCGATACGGGCGGAGCGGGCCTCGGCCTGATCCAGCTCCTGCGCCAGCCGCGAGCGGTCCTCGTCAAGGCGCTGGAGCTGCTCCTCAAGGGCGCTGGTGCCGGTGTTCAGTTCCGCGCGATGTTCCACGGCCTCCTCCAGCCGCGCAAGCGCGGCTTCGAGGCGGGCGAAACTGGCCTGCAATCCTGAAGGTCCGCTCATGGCCGCTGTTGCCACCCTCGTCACGTTGCGCCGCCCGGCGGCCGGCCGCTTCCGCCTGCAAACATGGGCGGAAACGGGTTTTTTCTCAAGGGAGGCATAGCGCAAGGCCCGCCGTCCCGCTATCGCGGCTCCGGCGGCGGGCGATATCCGTGCTGCGACATTCTGTCCGCCCGCCGGGCCGGGCGCGCTGGCCGGGCCGGAGGGGGGCCGGCCCCCTCAGTTGGTGGAAAGGGTGAGGTTGCGCACCAGCGGATAGACCTGCGTCTCCCACTTGCGGCCGTTGAACACGCCATAGTGACCCACGCCCGGCTGCATGTGGTGGCGCTTCATGAAGGGACGCAGGCTGGAGCAGAGGTCGTGGGCGGCGACCGTCTGGCCGAGGGCGCAGATATCGTCGCGTTCGCCTTCCACCGTCAGCAGGGCAGTGCGGCGGATGGCCTTCGGCTCAACCTTTTCGCCGCGATAGGTCAGCTTGCCCTGCGGCAGCAGTGCGCGCTGGAACACCCGGTCGATGGTTTCCAGATAGAACTCGGCGGTCAGGTCCAGGACGGCGAAATATTCATCGTAGAAGGTCTTGATCGCCTGCGCCTTCTCCGTCTCGCCGCGGGCGAGATGGCGATAGAGATCGCGATGCTGGCTCTCATGGCGGCTGAGGTTCATCGCCATGAACGACAGCAACTGCACGAACCCCGGATAGACCTCGCGCCCGGCGCCCGGATAGCGGCCGGGCACGGTGGTGATGAGGTTGGTGCGGAACCAGTCCATGTCGTGGACGGTGGCCAGCTCGTTGACCTTGGTCGGATTGACGCGGGTATCGACCGGACCGGCCATCAGCGTCATGGAACGCGGCTGGGCCGGGTTCTTCGTGGCGGCCATGACGGCGGCGGCCACCAGCGTCTGCACGCAGGGCTGGCACACCGCCAGAACGTGGCTGCCTTCGCCCATCGTCTCCAGAAAGCGGATGACGTGCTCGACATATTCGTCAAAGCCGAACACACCGGCTTCCAGCGGAATGTCGCGGGCATTGTGCCAGTCGGTAACGTAGACGTCGTGGTCGCGCAGCAGGGTGCGGATGGTGCCGCGCAGGAGCGTGGCGAAATGGCCGGACAGCGGTGCCACCACCAGAATGCGCGGCTGAACCGTATCCACGTCCTTCACGAAATGCAGAAGCGAGCCGAACGGCGTCTTCGCCGCGACTTCCTCGCGAACGGGCACTTCCTCGTTGCCGACGGTGACACTGTCGATGCCGAAGGGCGGGCGGGTATGGCTGAGGCCGGCGCGGGCGACCAGTTCCCAGGCCGCGGCGAGGCGACGGGGGCGGAACGGCAGCACCACGCCCATGCCGCCGGTCAGCGGCTGGAAGAACTCGCCTGAAATCCGCGATGTGCTCATGGCCGCCCGGGCTGCCGTGCGCAGCGGGGCCATCAGGTCGTCTTGCAACTGGTATGCGGAATAGAGCATTCCCGCAGCCGCCTCCATGTCGGACCGCACGCGCCCGGCCGGCGCGCTTCATGCGAAACGCTAGTGCATTTTTTTTCGCCCTGCGAGATAATTGTGCAGTTTGAAACCACGGCCCGCGCCGCGTGTGCCCGCGCCCGATGCCGTGACAGGAGGGATATGCACCCATGGCTGCGGCCGTTCTTACCATCTCCAGCAAGAACTATTCATCGTGGTCGCTGCGTGGATGGCTCATGTGCAAACTGTCCGGTCTCGACTTTGAAGAACGGACGACACCGATCGATGATCCCGATACGCGCGCTGAGCTTTTGCTTCTGTCGCCTTCGGTTCTCGTTCCCCGTCTCGAGGATGGCCGGGCGAAAGTCTGGGATACGCTTTCAATCGGCGAGTACCTGAACGAAACCCATCCCGAGGCCGGCCTGTTGCCGGCCGATCCCGTGGCGCGGGCACATTGCCGCTCCATCTCCGGCGAGATGCACTCCGGTTTCGCCAACCTGCGCTCGGCATTGCCGATGAACATCAAGGCCAGATACGAGAAATACCGTATCTTTGCCGGTGCATTGCAGGATATCGAGCGCGTGACGCAGATCTGGCGTGAATGCCTCGCGTCCTACGGCGGTCCGTTCCTGTTCGGAAGCCGGCCGACGCTGGCCGATGCGATGTATGCGCCGGTCTGCGTGCGTTTCCTGACCTATTCTGTGCCGCTCGACGAGGTCAGCAAGGCTTATCGCGACACCATCCTCAACTGGGCACCGATGAAGGAATGGATTGCGGCGGCTCTTGAGGAGCATGAAGATCTGGAAGAACTGGACGTGGAGTTCTGAGGCGCGCGCCAGCCGCGCAGGGCCGGCGGAAGCGCCTGCAGCAAAAGCCGGCCGGCCCGCGTGGGCCAGGTGGGCGTCGCTGCCCGGCATGGCGGGCGGCATGCCGGGAAAGGCGAATCAGTCGCATACCAATGCTGGTGCAATCCACCGGAGGCTATGATGCTGTCGCCTCCGGTGGCTGCGGCCGGCGCATTTGCCGGTTGGCCCGCTGGTGCGGGTTTCGTTCATGGGTTCCGGGCCCGCATCCGCGCCCGGCCAGTCTGTGGTGATCCCCGCGCGTGCGGCGGCGCGCCCGTTCGTTTGCTAGAGCGTGCAGACGGCCCGCAACCGCAGGCCGAGCTGCGCCGCCTTGGCGGTGACCTCTGCGAGGGAGCGGTTGAGGTGCAGGCTCGCAACCTCGGCGGAAACGTCCTGCCGCGTCAGGTCCACCAGCCGGCGCAGGGCATCGTCGCTCCACGCGGGGTCGTGGTTGAGGCGGAAGGTGTTGCCTTCGTGCTCGAGACGGGTAAACGGCGCGGCAAACCCCTGCGGGCCAGCCGAGAACGACGGTCGGAGCGAAGGCGAGTAATGGGTAGCCATGGCGATCCTCCGTTTTTTATCATTATAGAGCAGTTAACCACGATTTTCCGTCGCCGTCGAGAAAAAGCGTTTCGGCGGGCGAGACTGCTTTCCGTCGCCGCGCCGCGAATCGCTTGCGGGCGGGTGTTTCCTTCCGGCCGGAAACCGCGCTAAAACGCGCGGCACGCGTGGCACCCGCCGCGCCCTGCCGGCTTGCACGGCGGGTGCGCGGGGCCTTCCCCGTCCGGCGGCGTCCGTGCCGCCCTGTTATTCAAGAAGCCGAACGCCGATGACCGATACGCCCGAAAGCGATCTTGCCCGTCTCGAAGCCGATCTTCTCGCCCGCGTCGGGGCGGCGGACAGCGAGGCGCAGCTTGAAGAGGCGCGCGTGGCAGCCCTTGGCAAGAAAGGGCTCGTCACCGAGCGCCTCAAGGGCCTTGGCGCCATGTCGGACGCTGAGCGCCGCGTGGCAGGGCCCGCGCTGAACGGGCTGAAGACCCGCGTGACCGAGGCGCTGGAAACGCGCCGCGCGCTGCTGCGCGAGGCGGCACTGGCCGAGCGGCTGGCCCGCGAGAGCGTGGACATCACCCTGCCGGTGCGTCCCGGCCCGCTGAGCATGGGACGCATCCATCCCGTCTCGCAGGTCATCGACGAACTGACCGCCATTTTCGCCGATCTCGGCTTTGCCATCGCCGAAGGGCCGGATATCGAGACCGACGACAACAACTTCACGGCGCTGAACTTCCCCGTGGGCCATCCCGCGCGCGAGATGCACGACACCTTCTTCTTCGATCCGAAGGAGGACGGCTCGCGGCTGCTGCTGCGCACCCACACTTCGCCGGTGCAGGTGCGCACCATGCGGCAGGGCAAGCTGCCCATCCGCGTCATCTGCCCCGGTCGCACCTATCGCTGCGACAGCGACCAGACCCACACCCCGATGTTCCATCAGGTCGAGGGGCTCGTCGTTGACGAGACTGCCACCATCGGCGAGCTGAAGTGGGTGCTGGAGGAGTTCTGCAAGGCCTTCTTCGAGGTGCCGAAGGTGGACATGCGCTTCCGCCCGTCCTTCTTCCCCTTCACCGAGCCGTCGATGGAAGTGGACATCCGCTGCCGCCGCATGGGCAACGAGGTGCGCTTCGGCGAGGGGGACGACTGGCTGGAGATCCTCGGCTGCGGCATGGTGCATCCCAATGTGCTGCGCAATTGCGGGCTCGATCCCGACAAGGTGCAGGGCTACGCGTGGGGCATGGGCATCGACCGCATCGCCATGCTGAAATACGGCATGCCGGATCTGCGCGCCTTCTTCGACGCCGACGTGCGCTGGCTCGACCACTACGGCTTCCGCCCGCTGGACGTGCCGACGCTGCTCGGCGGCCTTTCGGCCGCCTGAGACTGCCCGATCCGCATCCGATCCGAATTCGACTGGCCGGGCGCGACAGGCGCTGCCCGGCCCCCGCCCGGCAGATGACCCGGCCCGCGGGACGGTGGAGACCCCCAAGATGAAGTTCACTCTTTCCTGGCTGAAGGATCACCTTGAGACCGAGGCCGGCCTCGACGAGATCGTCGCGCGGCTGACCATGATCGGCCTTGAGGTGGAGGGCGTGGAGGATCCGGGCGCCGAACTCGCGGCCTTCGTCGTCGCCAGGGTGGTCTCGGCCGAGAAGCATCCCAATGCCGACAAGCTGCGGGTGTGCATGGTGGATACCGGCGCCGGCGAACCGGTGCAGGTGGTGTGTGGCGCCCCAAACGCGCGTGCCGGCATCACGGTGGTGTTCGCCCCGCCCGGCACGATCATTCCGGCGACCGGCGCGGAGCTGAAGATCGGCACCATCCGCGGGGTCGAAAGCCGCGGCATGATGTGTTCCGAGCGCGAGCTGAAGCTCTCCGACGAACACAACGGCATCATCGAACTGGCCGATGCGGTGGCCATCGGCACGCCGTTCGCCGAGATCGCCGGGCTGAACGACGCCGTGATCGAAATCGCCGTCACGCCCAACCGGGCCGATGCGCTGGGCGTCTACGGCATCGCGCGCGACCTGGCTGCCTCGGGCCTCGGCCGCCTGAAGACCGCGCCCGTGGAGCCGGTTGCCGGCAACGGACCGTGCCCCGTGGGCGTGACGCTGGCCTTCGGCGACACGCCGGCCCTGTGCCGCTCGTTCGCGCTGCGCCTCGTGCGCGGCGTGAAGAACGGCCCTTCGCCGGCGTGGATGCAGGCACGCCTAAAGGCGGTTGGCCTGAGGCCCATCAATGCGCTGGTGGACATCACCAACTACCTCACCTACGACCGCAGCCGCCCGCTGCATGTGTTCGATGCCGCCCGGGTGCGGGGCGATCTGGTGGTGCGGCGCGGCGTGAAGGGCGAGACCATCGAGGCGCTCGACGGCCGCACCTACACCGTCGACGAGGCGATGTGCGTCATCGCCGACGACAACGGGCTGGAATCCATCGCCGGCATCATGGGTGGCGAGGCGACGGGCTGCTCGGAGCAGACCACGGATGTGCTGATCGAATCGGCGCTGTGGGATGAACTGACGACCGCCCAGACCGGGCGCCGGCTGGGTCTGAACTCCGATGCCCGTTTCCGCTTCGAGCGCGGTGTCGATCCGGCCTTCAATCTGCCGGGTCTGGAACTGGCGACCCGCCTCGTGCTGGACCTGTGCGGCGGCACGCCGAGCGACGTGGTCGTGACCGGCGAGACGGTGTTCGCGCAAAAGACCATCGCCTTCCCGCTGTCGGAGGTGAAGCGCATATCCGGGCTCGATCTTCAGGCAGCCGACATCGCCGGCTACCTGACCCGCCTTGGCTTCACGGTCACAGGCGAGGGGCCGGAGGTGCAGGTGACGGTGCCGACCTATCGCGCCGACATCGAGGGCAAGGCCGATCTGGTGGAGGAAGTCGTGCGCCTCGTCGGCGTGGACAATATTCCGCTGAAGCCGCTTGCACGCCTGAAGCCGGTGGCCGGCCGGGTGCTGACGCCGGCGCAGCTGCGCGGCCGCGCAGCCCGCCGCACGCTGGCGGCGCGCGGGCTGACCGAGGCGCTGACGTGGTCGTTCATTTCCAAGGCCGAGGCGAGCGCCTTCGGCGGCGGCTCGAAGGCGCTGGCACTGTCGAACCCGATCGCCTCGGATCTTTCCGACATGCGCCCGAGCCTGTTGCCCGGCCTTGCCGCTGCCGCCAAGCGCAATGCCGACCGGGGGCTTGCCGATGTGGCGCTGTTCGAGATCGGCCAGATCTTCCTCGATGACAGCCCGCAGGGGCAGAAGCGGGTTGCCGCCGGCGTGCGCACCGGCACGGCCGGGCTTGCCGGCTCCGGCCGCCACTGGGCGGGCACGGCAGCGCCCGTTGGCGTGTTCGATGCCAAGGCCGATGCGCTGGCCGTGCTGGAGGCCGCGGGCGCGGCCGTGGAGCGGGTGCAGATCACCCGCGATGCACCGGCTTGGTTCCATCCGGGTCGTTCCGGCACCGTCCGCCTCGGACCGCTGGTTCTGGCGTGGTTCGGTGAACTGCACCCCAACGTGCTGCATCTTCTGGATATCGACGGCCCGCTGGCGGCCTTCGAGGTGTTCCACGAGGCGATCCCGGCCGCCAAGGCGAAGCCCACGCGGGCAAAGCCGCCGCTGGCCGTCTCCGACCTGATGCCGCTGTCGCGCGATTTCGCCTTCATCGTCGATCACGGCGTGGCCGCCGGCGACATCATCAAGGCAGCGGGCGGCGCCGACAAGGCGCTGATCGACAAGGTCACCGTGTTCGACGTCTATGAAGGCAAGGGCGTGGAAGAGGGCAAGAAGTCGGTGGCGATTGCCGTCACGCTGCAGCCGAAGAAGCAGACGCTGACCGATGCCGAGATCGAGGCGGTGACCAGCCGCATCGTCGGCGCGGTCGAAAAGGCCACCGGCGGCGTCCTGCGCCGCTGAGCCGGCCTTGCGCGGCGCGGGTTGCGTCCGCGCCGGCAGAACCCACATAGTGGGCTCCCATTGCTGCGCCGCGGCGGCGTTCCGCCGCGGCTTCCTGCACAAGATCTGTCACAGCCTGCGGAAGCCCGATGATTGCCCTTCTCGATGTCGTCCTTCTCGTTCTCAACCTCTATCAGTGGGTCGTCATCATCGCGGCGCTGTTTTCCTGGCTCTACGCGTTCAACGTCGTCAATCCGCGTAACGCGGTGGTGATGGCCATCGCCAACACGCTCTATCGCCTCACAGAGCCGGTGCTGCGGCCGATCCGCCAGATTCTGCCCTCCATGGGCGGAATGGACCTGTCGCCGGTGGTGCTGCTGATCGGCATCTATTTCCTCCAGCGCCTGATCGTGACCTCGGTCTATCCGATGATCGCCGGAATGTGACCGGTGGCCGCTGCTGTGCCTGCCGGGCCGTGGTCGGCGACCGGCGACGGCCTGCTCGTGCGGGTGCGGCTGACGCCACGCGGCGGCCGCGACGCCATCGACGGCCTGCAGACGCTATCTGACGGAACTGTCGTGCTGGCCGCCCGCGTGCGGGCGGTGCCGGAGAAGGGGGCAGCGAACACCGCGCTGGAAAGTCTGCTGGCCGCCGCCGCCGGCCTGCCGCGCTCAGCCGCCACGGTCACCGCCGGCTCAACCGCCCGCATCAAGACCGTCCGTCTTTCCGGCGATGCCGCCACTGTCGCCGGCACGCTGCTGGCCGCTGCCTCGAAAGGCTGAGGCTGCCTTCCCGCAGGGCCGCCTCCCGTTGACTTCCGGTTGTCCTTACCCGCCCCCGCCGGCGGGTTTTCTTTTGTCCGGTACAGACGAAAACGCCGCCCGGAGGTTCCCCTCCGGGCGGCGCATGAAAGAAAGCCGGGGTCGAGCGCCGGGGCGCCCGACGATCAGGCTCAGGCGGTGACGCCAGCCTGCGGGGCAGCAGCCAGAACCTCGGGGCCGACGTGGGCCTCGAACTTGGCGAAGTTCTCGCGGAACATGGCGGCCAGCTTGTTGGCGGTCTCGTCGAAGGCCTTCTTGTCGGCCCAGGTCGAGATCGGGTCGAGAACGTTCCCCTCGATGCCTTCCACCGCGGTCGGCACCTGGAAGCCGAAATACGGATCGGTGCGGAACGAGGCGTTCTTCAGCGAACCGTCGAGGGCGGCGGTCAGCAGGGTGCGGGTGACGCGGATCGGCATGCGCTTGCCCACGCCGTACTTGCCGCCGGTCCAGCCGGTGTTCACCAGCCAGCAGTCAACGCCGTGCTCGGCGATCAGGTCGCGCAGCAGGTTGCCGTATTCCGACGGATGGCGCGGCATGAACGGGGCGCCGAAGCAGGTGGAGAAGGTCGCCTGCGGCTCGGTCACGCCCTTCTCGGTGCCGGCCACCTTGGCGGTGTAGC
>DAIPYB010000080.1:0-9310 GCA_036782955.1 Pseudoxanthobacter sp.
CGTGTAAAAGCGCGATTTCGTCGCCGCCATGGCGTGGATGACGGTGCCCGGCCTGCTGGGGCCGATGGCCGGGCCGGTGGTGGGCGGCTTCTTCACCACCTACCTGTCATGGCACTGGGCATTCTACATCAACCTGCCGCTGGCCGCGGTCGGCATCGTTGCCGCCTTCAGCATCATTGACGATGTGCGCAGCCCCACCCCCGGTCGTTTCGATGCGTTCGGCTTCGCGCTCTCCGGCGCAGCCCTTGCCAGCCTGGTGTTCGGGCTGGAAATGCTGAGCCGCCGCTCCGGCTCGGACCTGCTGGCGGCCGGGCTGATGGTGGCCGGGCTCGGTCTCGGCATTGCCTATGGACTGCACGCCCGCCACCACGCACGCCCGATCCTCGACCTGTCGCTGCTGAAGGTCTCCACCTATGCAGCCTCGGTCTATGGCGGCTCGCTGACCCGCATCGCCGGCGGCGCGCTGCCTTTCCTGCTGCCGCTGATGATGCAGACCGGCTTCGGCATGAGTGCGGCGGAAAGCGGCCTTATCACCTTTGCCTCCGCCGGCGGCGCCTTCGCCATGAAGATCGTGGCGCGGCCTATCCTGCGCCGCTTCGGCTTTCGCGCGACCATGGTGTGGAACGCCGTGCTTTCGGCGCTGCTCATCGGCCTCATCGGCGCCTTCCGGCCGGACTGGCCGCTGGCGCTCATCTATCTGGTACTGATCGCGGCCGGCTTCTTCCAGTCGCTGCAGTTCACTGCCTGCAACACGGTGGCCTACACCGACCTGCCGCGCGACCGCATGAGCGCGGCCACCAGCCTCTACACCACCATCCAGCAGCTCGTGCTGTCGCTCGGCGTGTGCATCGCCACCGCGGTGCTCGCCGGCGCAGTGGCGATGGACGGGCGCACGGCCGACCAGCTCACCCTGCCCGATTTCACCATCGCCTTCGCCACGGTGGCGGCATTTGCCCTCTCGGGCGCGCTGTTCTATGCCCGGATGCGCCCCGATGCCGGCGCCGACATGAGCGGCCACCGGCCGAAGCGGAAGCCGCGCCCCTGATGCCCCAGACGGAGAACCGCCGATGAAACTGTTCGACGCCGAAGCCGTGCGCACCGGCCTCCCCTGGCCCGGCCTGATCGCGGCGCTGAAGGCGATGTTCATCTCCGGCTGCGAAACCCCGCCCCGCCCGCACTACACCGTGCCCGGCGGTACCCTGCTGCTGATGCCGGCATGGAGTGCGGGCGGTCCGATCGGCGTCAAGATCGTCAATGTGTTCCCGGACAATGCCGACAAGGGACTGCCCGCCGTTTCCTCCGCCTATGTGCTGAGCGACGGAGCGACGGGCGCCATGCTGGCGCAGATCGACGGCGGCGAACTGACATCGCGGCGCACCGCCGCTGCCTCGGTGCTGGCCGCCACCTTCCTGGCCCGGCCGACCTCGGCGGTGCTGGCCGTGTTCGGCACCGGGCGGGTGGTGCAGAACCTGATCGATGCCTATTGCGCCACCTTCCCCATCGCGGCGGTGCGCATCGTCGGGCGCGACCCGGAGCGCACCCGCGCCTTCGCCGCCCGCAACGCCCGGCCGGGTGTGACATTCTCGGCCTTCACCGATGCCGCGGAGGCCGTGACCGGCGCCGATATCGTAACCGCCGCCACCCTTTCCACCCGGCCGCTCATTCCCGGCGAGGCGCTGTCGCCCGGCGCCCATGTGGACCTCGTCGGCGGCTTCCGCCCCGACATGCGCGAGGCCGACGACGCGGTCTTCCGCCGGGCCAGCCTTGTCGGGGTGGACACCCGCGAGGGCGCGCTGGCGGAAGCCGGCGACCTGATCACGCCGCTGGAGAGCGGCGCGCTCGCACCCGATAAAATCGCTGCCGACCTGTTTCAGCTCTGCCGCGGCGAGCACCCCGGCCGCACCGATCCGGCGGCGATCACGGTGTTCAAGTCCGTCGGTGCATCGCTGGAAGATCTGGCAGCCGCCAGCCTGCTCGCCCGCTCCGCCGGGCTTTGAAGCCAACCGGCCCCGCCGGCGCTCCGCAAAGCACATGGACAGCCGCCCCGACCTGTTGTTTGATCCCTTTCGCGGGGTTCGGTGACGTGGACGGAGCGGCAGGGCGCCGCAGGGCGGGGGCCCTTATCCGCCGGCTGAACGGATCAACCGGGGGAGGCCGCCTGTGGCGACCACGACGATCAGCAATTCCACCTATCTGGATGCCACCAGTGCCGGCATGCTGCCGGACAGCACCATCCAGTCGAGTACCATCGCCGATATCCAGTCTGCGTTCGGGGCAACCGGCTACACCGCGCTTTCCGGCGACGACGGCAGCATCATCATGGCGCTGGTGCTGAACCGCGCCGAAGATGCCTCCACCGTGCTCGATGCAAGCTGGGGCGACCGGCAGCAGGCCCTGCAGGACCCCGATCTCTGGAGCAAATACGGCGCCGATCCCGACGTCTTCAATTCGGTGGTCTCCACGCTGGGGAGCCTTGAAGGCGTGACGGTGATGTCCGGCGATGGCTACGTCACGTCGGCGGAATCGCGCACCGTCTGGGTCGAGCTGAATGCGGAAGGCTTCCAGAACCTGTTCGGCACGCAGCTCTATGCGCTCACCTACGACGGCGAGGCAGACAAGTCGGATGTGTGGGCCGGCAACCTGTCGCTGCCCTCCGACATCGCCGGTGCCGTCGGCGGCGTCTGGCTGGAACAGGTCGCCTCGCCGGCCAACATTACCCAGATGGGCGGAACCGCCACCACGCTGGAACAGGGCGCGCAGGGCACCGCCAACCTCAACCAGCAGGTCACCGCCACCCCGGCGACAATCGCCGACTATTATAATTTCCCCCTCGACGGCAGCGTCGAGACCGTCGCCGTAGGTCTCGTCGAAGCGCAGATCAGCCAGACCGATGCGCAGCAGCTTCTGGAGGCGATCAATCAATATCGCACCCAGGTTCTGGGCCTCGACACCGAGATAACCGCTGACGACCTGATCTTCGATCCGGCGCTGACCGACACCTCATCCTCGGCCGGCCTCAACAACGAATATCTGCTCGACGTCTCGGTCGTGGCGGGGGCGACGCCGAACAGCACCATCAAGATTTACTCGGCCCCGGAACTTTCCAGCACCACCTTCGCCAGCACCCAGCTCGCGGTCTGGGACAGTTCGGACAGTCGCGTTTCGGTGCTGTCGTCGTCGCACTCCAATGCCAATCAGTTCACGGCGGATTCGCCGTTTGCCTGGGCCTATAATTCGCTGATGGAAGACGCCACGCTGCGCAACGTCACGCTGGTGATGTCGGGCGGCGACGGTGGCTCGGGCGCCGAATATCCCAACGGCGTCTCCAACGTCTATCAGGACCATGCGAACGCCCACTCGCTGGTGGTCAGCGGCACCTCCCTGCAGGCGGTGAACGTGGCCCTTGATGATCCGACATCCAGCGCCCTTGCCGCCAGCGCGCTGGCTCTGGACCCGCAGACTGTCTTCGACCTCACCGCGGCGGGCCTCAAGGAACTTCCGACCGCCCTTGTCGATGCCGAGACCAAGTCGCTGAACGCAACGTTGTCGGTGCTGCTGGAATCCGTCTGGAACGCTTATTCGCTGTCCGGCTCGGTTCTCGATCCCGGCTATACGCAGAACGAATCCGGTGGTGGCGGTGTCGATACCACGCAGAGCACGCCCGATTACCAGATCGCCTTTGGCCTGACGCCGACGGACGTTTCCACCGGCGAAACCGGCCGCGGCGTGCCGGATGTCTCGGCGCTGGCCGGCGGCAGCACGCACTATTACGTCATCACCGGTGTCGATCCGCTCAGCTTTGGCGCGGACGGCGGCACCAGCGCAGCCACCCCGCTGTGGGCGTCGCTGACCGCGCAGATCAACACCATTTTCCGCGATCAGGGCCTGCCGGATCTCGGCGAATACAACGACCTGCTCTACAAGGCCGCCGCCATTTCGCCGGCCGCCTTCAACGACATCACCCTTGGCAACAACATCTCCAGCTATGTCTATGCCACCGCCGACACGCCCGGCGCCATCCAGCTGGCAGACGACGGCGGCTACATCGTGCCGACCGGCCTCGGTTATTCCGCCACGACCGGTTACGACACGGCAAGCGGCCTCGGCACCCCCAATGGCGTGCTGCTGGCACGCGCGCTGACGGCCATCGCCCATTCCGAACTTTACGGCACCGAGCACGACGTCGCCTCCGACCTCGGCGAACAGACCGCCACCGTCGCCCACGACCAGACCCTGCTGGTGCAGTCCACGCTGGGCGAAGATGCCAGCGTGAGCCTGGACGGCACGGACACGACCATCGACGTCAGCGCCGGAAGCTCGCTCGCGTGGACCGCGCGGCTGGCGCAGCAATCTCTGCAGAGCGATTTCTCCGACGATCTGGTGCGCTTCCTCGACGGTGCCTCCCAGTCCACCCCGACCACGGTTGCGGTAACCACCGGGCAATCGGTGGGCGTCAGCGTCGACAGCGAGCAGACGGCGCTTTATCAGGCCAGCTACACCAACGACGCCGGTTTCCTGAACTGGGGCTCGTCGGATGGCGCCGTCACGCTGGCCCGGCCGGTGGCCGTTGCCAGCACCGCGCTCGGGCAGGACGACACCGACGCCATCGTGCGCGTGCGCCAGAACGGGGCGAACGACAGCGCGCTGACGATCTATCGCGTCGACGACTACAACGGCACCATCGACGGCCTGTCGCCGGGTGATGCCGGCTATGCCGCCGCGGCCAGCGCGAGGGCCTACACCACCTCTGACGGCACCACCGCCATCAGCGGTCCCGGCTGGGGGAATTATGCCGAGACGAAGATCACCGGCGTGGACAGCGGCGATATTATTGCCTTTGCTCTGACCTCCGCGGGGCAGACCTACTGGAGCTTCGCCAGCGCCAATGAAACGGTGAACGGCAACGCCGTCACCCATCTGTGGAGCTACGGCGCCAACACCTTCGGCTTCGAGGACATCTATGGCGGCGGCGATCAGGACTTCAACGACCTGATCGTGCAGCTTGATTTCACCTCTGCCACGGGCTCCGGCTGGCTGGCCTGACAGGCGCGGGGATTGCCCGCGCGGACGGCGAAGGTGTTGCGACTGCGTGGGGGCTGGTCCGGCGGCGCGGATTTGTCCATTGTGGCAGGAAGGGCGGCTGCCACGGTCGTCCGCGCGCACGGTATCCGCCAAAGAGATGCCGGCGCAGGAGATGAAACGCCCGCGCGGCCCCGGCCGCGCCGCCAGCCTCGTTCGTGCGGTTCCCATGCGCACGGCCGGGGCGGGAGGAGACGCACATGAGCGCCATCGCCTTTCCCCTGCCCGACGCCGGCATTCTGGCCCGGCGCGAGACCATCATTGCCGGACTTTCAGCCCTCGTCGCCCCGGAAAGCCTCATCACCAGCGAGGCCGGGCGCCGCGCCTTCGAGACCGATGCCCTTGCCGCCTATCGCCGCGTGCCGCTGGCGGTGGTGCTGCCGCGCTCGACTGAGGAAGTGAGCGCCGTCATGGCCTTCTGCCACCGCGAAGGCGTGAAGGTGGTGCCGCGCGGGGCCGGCACGTCGCTGGCCGGCGGCGCCATTCCTCAGGAAGATGCCATCGTGCTGTGCATCGCCAAGATGGCACGCGTGCTGGAGGCAGACTTCGCCAGCCGCACCCTGCGCGTGGAAGCGGGTATCACCAATCTGGCGGTCACGGCGGCTGTGCAGCCGGACGGCTTTTTCTATGCCCCGGACCCGTCCTCGCAACTCGCCTGCACCATTGCCGGCAATGTCGCCATGAACTCAGGCGGTGCGCATTGCCTGAAATATGGCGTCACCACCAACAACGTACTGGGCGTCAGGATGGTGCTGGTGGACGGCACGGTGACCGATATAGGCGGGGCGGCCATGGATGCCGCCGGTCTGGACCTTCTGGGCCTCGTCATCGGCTCGGAAGGGCAACTCGGCATCGTGACCGAAGCCACCCTGCGCATTCTGCCGATGCCGGAAGGCGCGCGGCCGGTACTGTTCGGCTTTGCCACCAGCGAGGACGCAGGGGCCTGCGTTGCCGCCATCCTCGCCGCCGGCATCATTCCGGTCGCCATCGAATTCATGGACAGGCAGGCGATTGCCATCTGCGAGGCATTCGCCCACGCCGGCTATCCGCTGGATGCCGGGGCGCTGCTCATCATCGAGGTGGAGGGTTCCGAGACCGAGATGGAGGCCATGCTGGCCCGCATTTCGGCCATCGCCCGCGCACACGGCGTGCAGACCATCCGCGAGTCGAAATCGGCCATGGAGACCGCCGCCATCTGGAAGGGCCGCAAGTCCGCCTTCGGCGCTACCGGGCGGGTAGCGGATTATATCTGCATGGACGGCACCATTCCCACCGGCCGGCTGCCGGAGGTGCTGGCGCGCATGGATGCCATCGTTGCCTCCTATGGCCTCAGGGTGGCCAATGTGTTCCACGCCGGCGACGGCAACCTGCATCCGCTGATCCTGTTCAACTGCAACGACCCGGCCGAGCAGGAAAAGGCCGAGCAGGCCGGCGCCGACATCCTGCGGCTCTGCGTGGAGGTGGGCGGCTGCCTGACCGGAGAACACGGCGTAGGCATAGAGAAGCGCGACCTGATGGGCGTGCAGTTCACGCCCGCCGACCTCGCCCAGCAGATGCGTGCCCGCGCCGTGTTCGATCCCCAATGGCTGCTGAATCCGGCCAAGGTGTTTCCGCTCGAAGGCCGCACCGCCTGATATCCCCGCCGGAGAAGCCGACATGATCGCCACCGAAACACCGGCGGACGCGGCAGAGGCCGCCCGCATCATCGCCTCGGCCGCGCGCGAGGGCCGCAGCCTGCGGATCGAAGGCGGCAACACCCGCCGCCAGCTCGGCCGCCCCGTCACGGCCGGGACGGTGCTGTCTTCGGCCGCGCTGAGCGGAATGACGCTGATGGAGCCCGCCGAACTGGTCTTCGGTGCCCGCGCCGGCACGCCGCTTGCCACCGTGGAAGCGGTTCTCGCCGGCCACGGCCTGATGTTGCCGTTCGAGCCCATGGACCACCGTCCGCTCTACGGCACCGCCGGCGAGCCCACCATCGGCGCGGTCGTGGCCACCAATCTTTCCGGTCCGCGCCGGGTTTCCGGCGGCGCCGCCCGCGATCACCTCATCGGCGTCCGGTTCGTCAACGGTCGCGGTGAGATCATCGCCAGCGGCGGGCGGGTGATGAAGAACGTAACCGGCCTCGACCTCGTCAAGCTCTCGGCCGGTGCGCACGGCACTCTGGGCTTTCTGACGGAGGTTACCTTCAAGGTGCTGCCGCGGCCGGAGGAGAGCCGCACGCTGGTCTGGCGCGGCCTCGGCGACGATGCCGCGCTGAAACTGATGACGGCAGCACTGGGATCGCCGTTTGCCATCGATGCGGCGGCCCATCTGCCCGGCGTGGTTTCGCGCGGACCCGCATGGACGTGCCTGCGCATCGAAGGCTTCGGCTTCTCGCTCGATCATCGCACCGCCGAACTGGTCCGCCTTTTCGCCTCCCACGGCGCACCCGACATCGTCACCGGCCCGCCGGCCGTCACGCTGTGGCGGGATATCCGCGATTGCCGGCCATTCGTCTCCGACGGTCCCCATGGCGCGGACGCCGTGTGGCGGCTTTCGCTGCCGGCGGCGAAAGCCATCGCCGCGCTGCGCGGTCTCGTCGCCCTTTCCCCGGTCTGGTTCATGGACTGGGGCGGCGGGCTGGTGTGGATCGCCGTCGCGGAAGGGGCCGATGCCGGGGCCGGCCTCATCCACGAGACGGCACAGGCGGCCGGCGGCCACGCCACGCTGGTGCGCGCCAGCGCCGCCGTCCGCGCGCGGGTTGCGGTGTTCCAGCCGCCGGCACCGGCGCTGATGCACATCAGCCGCGGCCTGAAGGCCAGTTTCGATCCGGCCGGGGTGCTCAATCCCGGACGCCTCTATCCCGCGTCCTGATCCGGCCGAGGCCCGCTCCATGCAGACGAATTTCAGCCCCGCCAGCCTTGCCGATCCGCACATGGCCGCCTCGGAAAAGATCCTCCGGGCCTGCGTCCATTGCGGCTTCTGCACGGCGACCTGCCCGACCTACCTGCTCGATGGCGACGAGCGCGATTCCCCGCGCGGGCGCATCTATCTCATCAAGGAAATGCTGGAATCCGGCGGCCCGGCCGGGGCCGACGTGGTCCGGCACGTCGATCGCTGCCTCTCCTGCCTCTCGTGCATGACGACCTGTCCCTCGGGCGTGCATTACATGCATCTGGTCGATCACGCCCGCGCCCATATCGAGGCGACATGGAAGCGGCCGTGGCCGCAGCGCCTGCTGCGGGCCGCGCTGGCGCGCATCCTGCCCCATCCCGCCCGCTTCCGCCTTGCGCTTCATGCGGCGCGGCTGGCCCGGCCGCTCGCCCCTGCCCTTGCGCGCCTGCCGCAGGTGGGGGCCCCGCTCGCCGCCATGCTGAAACTCGCTGCCCGGCCGCTGCCACCCGCCGAACACGATGCTGCTCGGCCCACGGGCGCACCCGTGGCGCGGGTCGCCCTGCTGGAAGGCTGCGCCCAGCCGGTTCTCGCCCCCGGTATCAACGCCGCCACGCGCCGCGTGCTGGCACGGCACGGGGTGGAAATCGTGCCCGCCCCCGGCGAAGGCTGCTGCGGAGCACTGGTGCACCACATGGGCCGGGAGGCGGAGGGCCTCGCCTTCGCGCGCGCCAATGTCGATGCATGGTGGGCGCTGATGCAGTCCGGTCCGCTCGATGCCATCGTGATCACGGCCTCGGGCTGCGGCACCACCATCAAGGACTATGGCTTCATGCTGCGCACCGATCCGGCCTATGCGGAGAAAGCCGCTGCGGTATCGGCACTGGCGCGCGACATCAGCGAATTTCTCGCCACGCTCGATCTCAGGTTCGCGCCGCGCCCGGCCGCGCCGGTCGTCGCCTATCACTCCGCCTGCTCCATGCAGCACGGGCAAAAGCTGACGGACCTGCCGAAGAACCTGCTGAAAAAGGCGGGCTTCACCGTCAGAGACGTGCCGGAAGGCCATATCTGCTGCGGTTCGGCCGGTACCTACAATATTCTCCAGCCGGAGATTTCAGGCCGCCTGCGCGAGCGCAAGGTGCGCAACATCGCCCGCACGAAGGCCGGCATCATCGCCACCGGCAATATCGGCTGCATGGTGCAGATCGGCGCCGGCACCGGCACGCCCGTCGTCCACACCGCCGAACTCATCGACTGGGCAACGGGCGGCCCGGAACCGGAAGCCCTCAGAACGGCCGGCGCTGGCGGATGGCAGCGGTAAGAGTGCCTTCGTCGAGATAATCGAGTTCGCCGCCCACCG
>DAIPYB010000081.1:0-9300 GCA_036782955.1 Pseudoxanthobacter sp.
ACCATGACCATGACCATGACCATGACCATGACCATGACCATGACCATGACCATGATGCGCACCATCATCACGGCCACGACGTCAATCGCCATGACGATCGTATCCGCGCGTTCTCGCTGGTGAGCGACCAGCCGGTGCCGATGGCCGTGCTGGATATGTTCCTCGACCTGCTGCGATCGCAGCACGGGCCGAAACTTCTGCGCATGAAGGGCATCGTCAACGTGGCCGAGAGCCCGGAGCGCCCGGTGGTCATCCATGGCGTGCAGCATGTGCTGCACCCGCCGCAAACGCTGGAACGCTGGCCGGACAGCGATCACCGCACCCGTCTGGTCTTCATCACCTGCGACCTGCCGGAGAGCTTCGTGCGCGGGCTGTTCGATGCCTTCACCGGCGCAATTGCCCCGGATGCGCCCGACCGCGCGGCGCTGACCGACAATCCCCTCGCGGTGCCGGGTGTCCGCTTCGGCCGGTGAGCCGCGGCGACCGGCCTTTTCTGATCCGGATCAACGCCGGCGCGCGAAAACAGGGTCTTTGCTGACGATCGGCCACGCCAATAAGGAGGTCGATCATGACCCATACGCTTGCGCTGCATCAGAACACGCTGGTGGTGGTCGCCGACGGGCACAAGGCGCTTTTCCTGCGCAATGCCGGCGACGAACTTTATCCCAACCTGAAAGTCGAGCGGACGCTGGAAGCGCCCGCCAACCCGCCCAGCCACGAACAGGGCACCGACCGGCCGGGCCGGGTGCGCGTGGCACAGACGCGCTCCAGCGTCGAGGCGCCGGACTGGCATGCCCGCGCCGAGGACGATTTTGCCGGAGAGGTGATGGCAGCCATCGACACGCTGCACCGGGCCGGGCATTGCGCCCGCCTCGTGCTGGTGGCGCCGCCGCGCATGCTGGCCAGCCTGCGCGCCCACATCGGCGCGGCAGCGGACTCGGTGGTGGCAGAACTCGACAACGACCTTGCCAACAAGCCGGTGTGGGAAATCGAAACCCACCTGAAGGCCCTGCACTGACAGCACCGGCAACGAGGCATCGAGAATGAAAACGGGCCGCCGGGAGAAACTCCTCCCGGCGGCCCGTTATGTTCTGCCGTCCTGGCTCGCCGGTCTGGCTCGCCGGCGCGGGCCTATTCCGCTGCCGCCCGGCGGCCGGAAGGCCTGGTTTCACCCTTACCATCCGCCCCAGCCTCAGCCTTGGCCTCCGCCTTCGCCTCGCTTCGGGCGGCTGGCTTCGGCGCGGTCTTGTCGGGGGCCTTTTCAGCCGCCTTGCGAGCCTCGGGCTTGTCGGCGGCCGGCTTCTCCGCTGCGGCTTCGGGCCTCGCCTCTGCCTCCGCCGGCGCCGAGACGCGCGGCGGCTCGGTGGTGCCCTCGAACGCCTGATGCACGCGGCGGCGGATGGCGGCCTGCGTGGAGGCTGCCGTGATCTTCTGCCCTGCCAGACCGGTCAGGTAGAACACGTCCACCACCCGCTCGCCGAAGGTGGCGATGTGGGCGGAGGTGATGTTGAGATTGAGGTCCGACAGCGCCCGCGTCAGGTCATAGAGCAGGCCCGGCCGGTCGAGGCCGGCCACTTCCAGCACCGTGAACTGCTCGGACGACGCATTGTCGATATGAACCTCCGTCGGCACCGTGAACGGCCGCGTGCCGGGCTTGCCGGCAAGCTTGCGGGCAATGCGGTCCGGCAGCGTCTCGGTTCCGGTCAGCGCCCGCTCGATCAGATCGCTGATGCGGCGGGCCCGGCGGGTCTCGTCATTATCGTCCGCGAACTCGCGCGAGATGGCAATGGAATCGAGCGCCAGTCCGTCGGTCGTGGTGAAGATCTGCGCGTCCACGATGTTGCCGCCGGCCACCGTGCAGGCTCCTGCGATTACCTGCAGCACGCGTGGATGGTCCGGGGCCAGAACGGTGATGACAGTCACGTCGTGGCGGCTGCGCACCTCCACGGCGGTGGCGAGGCGGCGACGCTCGCGGTCCGCCTGCCGCACGAGCGCGGCATGGGCCACCTTGCTGGCGATATCGACGCGCAGCCAGTACGGTCGGTAATGGCGCTCAAGATAGGCCAGCCGCTCCACCTCAGGCCAGTCGGACAGGGCATCGGCCAGTTCCGCCTTCGCCGCCGCCACGCGCTCGGTGTGCGAAACCCGGCTGTGGCCGCCGGCCAGGCGCGGCTCGGTCTCGTAGAACAGCGTGCGCAGAAGCTGCGCCTTCCAGTTGTTCCACACCCCCGGCCCAACCGCCTTGATATCGCAGACGGTCAGGATCAGCAGCAGCTTCAGCCGCTCCGGGCTCTGCACCAGCGCAGCGAAATCGGCCACCGTCTTGGGGTCCGACAGGTCGCGCGACTGGGCCACCATGCTCATCACCAGATGGTTCTGGATCAGCCAGGCGATGGCGTCGGTCTCGGCGGCCGAAAGGCCGAAACGCGGACACAGCCGCCGGGCGATGCGCGCGCCGGCGACCGAGTGGTCCTCCGGCCGGCCCTTGGCAATGTCGTGCAGGAACAGCGCCACATAGATGATGCGCCGGTTCTGCATCTCGCGCATCAGCCGGGTGGCGATCGGCAGATCGTTGGAGCGCTCGCCGCGCTCGATCTCCTCCAGCGCGCCGATGCAGCGCAGCAGATGCTCGTCCACCGTGTAATGGTGGTACATGTTGAACTGCATCATCGCCACGACGCGGCCGAAATCGGGGATGAAGCGGCCGAGCACGCCGGTCTCGTTCATGTGGCGCAGGATGGTCTCCGGGTCCTTCCGCGAGGTCAGGATGTCCAGAAACAGCCGGTTCGCCTCCGCGCTCTCACGCATCCTGGCGTCGATCAGCACCAGCGACCGGCGGGCCAGCCGCATGGCGTTGGGGTGAAAGGCCAGTTCGTGGCGCTGGGCCAGATCGAACAGGCGGATCAGGTTGACCGGATCGCGGGCGAACACCGCGTCGTCGACGACATTGAGGCGCTCGTGCTCGATGACGAAGTCGCCGCTCTCCGGCAGCGCGCGGCGCTTGCGGCGGCGGATGGTGCTGAGGAAGCGGTTGAACCCGCCCGGCGCCTGCTTGACCTGTTCTTCCTCCAGCGCGTTGCAGAGGATGCGCGTCAGGTCGCCGACATCCTTGGCGACGAGGAAATAGTGCTTCATGAAGCGCTCGACATCGCGCAGCCCCGGATGGCTGGTGTAGCCGAGCCGGATGGCGATCTCGCGCTGGAAATCGAACGAAAGCCGCTCTTCCGCCCGCCCCGTCAGGAAATGCAGCTGGCAGCGCACCGCCCAGAGGAAATCCTCTGCCTTGCGGAACAGCGCCAGCTCGGCGCGCGAGAACACACCCTGATTGACCAGTTCCTCGCGGGCGTGGACGCGATAGACGTACTGCGCGATCCAGAACAACGTGTTGAGATCGCGCAGCCCGCCCTTGCCTTCCTTGACGTTGGGCTCGACCAGATAGCGTGACTGGCCCTGCCGGCGGTGGCGCTCGTCGCGCTCGGTCAGCTTGGCGGCCACGAACTCCGCCGCGCTGCCCTGCGCCACCTCGCGGTCGAAGCGGGTGGTCAGTTCGCTGAACAGAGCCTCGTCGCCCCACAGATAGCGCGCTTCCAGCACGGCGGTGCGGATGGTGAGATCGGCCTGCGACAGCCGCATGCACTCGTCGATGGTGCGGGTGGCGTGGCCCACCTTCAGCCCCAGATCCCACAGGCTGTAGAGCACGAACTCCACCACCGTCTCGGTCCACGGCGTGTGCTTGTAGGGCAGGATGAACAGGAGATCGACATCGGAACCCGGCGCAAGCGTGCCGCGGCCGTAGCCGCCCACCGCCACGGCGGCCAGTCGCTCGGCCTTGGAGGGGTTCTCCACCCGGTAGACGCTCTTCACCGCCACATCGGCAAGCTGGCGCACCAGCACGTCCTGCGCGCGGGCAAGGCTCTCGGCGCAATAGAGGCCGCTGCCGTTTTCGTTCAGAAGTTCCTGCGCGCGGGCAAGGGCCGCCGTGCGGGCCTGCCGCAGGCGGGCGATCATCGCCGGGCGAAATTCCGGCGGCGTCTTGCCGGCCGTCAGCGCCTCGATGTCGGCACGCAATGCCGCCGCATCGATCAGGTCCGCCGCCCGCGATTGGCTCTTGCGCAGCTCGATTTTGCGCATGGGGTCAGAATCCTCGTTCGCGGCTGGCCGCGCCCGGTCTTATGCCCGGGCGCAGCAGCGCAGGATCGCAATCCTTCAGGCCGGAGGGCAGGGCCGGGGCAGCACTGCCGCTGTGCACGGCGTGCCTTTTATGCCGGCCGCGCAGCCCCGTGCCGCAAAACGTCCGGTTTATCCTGAGGCAGGTTAAACCTTTGCCGGCCGTTACGCCATTGTCAAACCGCACGGATTGCCAGCCCGCTTAACGAACGGCAAACACCGCGCCGCCAGCCGCCGGATGGCCCTTACGCCGCCAGCGCCGCCACCAGCGCATTCAGCACCAGCCGGCCGCGCGGCGTGGCCACCAGGTGGCGATTACCGCGCATCGCAACAAGCCCTTCCTGCTGCAGCATGGCAATGCGCCCGCTATCGAGCGGCCGCCCGGCTAGCGCCGCATGCCGTGTCAGGTCAACGCCTTCCGTCAGGCGCAGCCCCATCAGCAGAAGTTCGTCGGCGCTTTCCGCATCCGTCAGGGCAATGTCGTCGGTCTGCCCGCTGCCCTGCGTCTCCACCGCCTCCAGCCACGTCTCCGGATGGCGGCCGGCAACGGTCGCCCGGCGGATGCCGTCCACGGTCAGCCGGCCATGGGCGCCCGGCCCCACACCGACATAATCGCCAGTGCGCCAGTAGACCAGATTATGCCTGCTTTCCGCACCCGGCCGGGCGTGGTTGGAGATCTCATAGGCCGGCAGGCCGGCCCCGGCCGTGATCGCCTGAGTCAGTTCATAAAGCTCCGCCGCCTCCTCGTCGGGGGGCACCACGAGGCGGCCGGCCTCGTGCAGGGCGGCGAAGGGCGTGCCGGCCTCGATCGTGAGCTGGTAAAGCGACAGATGCTCGCCGGCCATGTCCAGCGCCCGCCGCAGTTCCGCCTCCCACATCGCCGCCGTCTGGCCGGGCCGGGCATAGATGAGATCGAACGAGGAGCGCGGAAACACCTTCTGCGCGATCCCGATGGCGGCAATGGCCTGCCCGGCGTCGTGGATGCGGCCCAGCGCCTTCAGTGCGCCGTCGTCCAGCGCCTGCACGCCGAGGGAAACCCGGTTCACGCCCGCCGCGCGATAGCCGGCAAACCGCTCCGCCTCCACGCTGGAAGGATTGGCCTCCAGCGTGATTTCGGCATCGGGCTCCAGCGACCAGTGGCGGGCAATGGCATCGAGGATCGCCGCAACGGTGGCCGGCGCCATCAGCGAGGGCGTGCCGCCGCCGAAGAACACCGAGCGCACCGCACGACCGGGCGCCACGGCCGCCGCGCGTGCAAGCTCGGCGGCAAAGGCGCGGGCGAAACGCGGCTGGTCGACCGCCTTGTGCCGCACATGGCTGTTGAAGTCGCAATAGGGGCATTTGGCGGCGCAGAACGGCCAGTGCACATAGATGCCGAACCCCGCCCCGGCAAGGCCGGGGTCGGCGCTGGCAACCGGCCCGTTTTCCACCACAGCCGCCATCGCGCGTCAGCCTTTCAGGCAGGCTTCGGAGAACATCAGAAAGGCACGGGCGCGGTGAGAGAGGCCACCTTGCGGCCCCAGACCGTGCTTTTCTTCCGCCGTCATCTCGCCGAACGTGCGGTCGTGCCCGTCCGGCAGGAACATCGGGTCATAGCCGAAGCCGGCCTCGCCGCGCGGCGGCCATACCAGCTGCCCATGCACTTCGCCGACGAACACCGCGTCATGGCCGTCCGGCCATGCAAGGCAGAGCGCACAGACGAACTTGGCCCGGCGCTGCTCCGGCGTGACCGCGCCGGCCGCCTGCAGCTTTTCCTCGATGTTGCGCATGGCGCGGGCAAAGTCCTTGTCCGGCCCCGCCCAGCGTGCCGAATAGATGCCCGGATCACCACCGAGGGCTTCCACCGCAAGGCCGGAATCGTCGGACAGCGCCGGCAGGCCCGAGGCTTTCGCCGCCGCATGGGCCTTCAGGCGTGCGTTGCCCTCGAAGGTGGTCTCGGTTTCTTCCGGCTCCGGCAGGTTCAGCGCACCGGCGGAAACCGTCTCGACGCCGAACGGGGCGACGAGAAACTGAATTTCAGCGATCTTGCCCTTGTTGTGGCTGGCCACCACAAGGCGCGAGCCGGGCGCGAGCCGGCGCGGAGTTGCTTCACTCATTTTCCGATCCTGCCTGCCCGGTCGTTTCAGAGAATGGCCAGCTTCTGCAGTTCGACCAGCCGGGCCGTTCCGGCCAGCGCCAGATCGAGCATGGCGTTGAACTGGTCGCGGCTGAAGGGCGTGCCTTCGGCCGTGCCCTGAATTTCGACCAGACCGCCAGAACCGGTAATGACGAAATTGGCGTCCGTGCCGGCGGAGGAATCCTCCACATAATCAAGGTCCAGAACCGGCTGCCCGCCATGGATGCCAACCGAGATCGCCGCAATATGATCGGTCAGCACCGGACGGCTGATCATGCCACGCGCCTTCATCCAGCCGAGACAATCGTGCAGCGCCACCCATGCACCGGTGATGGAAGCGGTGCGGGTGCCGCCATCGGCCTGCAGGACGTCGCAATCGACGGTGATCTGGCGCTCGCCCAGCGCCTCCAGATTGACGACGGCACGCAGCGAGCGGCCAATCAGGCGCTGGATTTCCTGCGTGCGGCCAGACTGCTTGCCCGCGGCCGCCTCGCGGCGGGTGCGATCGTGGGTGGCGCGCGGCAGCATGCCATATTCCGCGGTCACCCAGCCCCGGCCGCCACCGCGCAGCCACGCCGGCACCCGGTCCTCAAGGCTGGCGGTGCACAGCACATGGGTGTCGCCAAACTTCACGAGGCACGACCCCTCGGCATGGCGGGCCACCGCCCGCTCCAGCGTGACCGGGCGCATTTCGTCGGGGGCGCGCTTCGAAGGGCGAAGGCTCGTCATCGGCATTTTCCTCGTGAGACGGCGGCGGGCCGGAACGGCGCGCGGCACCGCCATGGGTGGCCGGACACGGGTGGCCGGAACGGCGCACCGGGCGGCGGAACTGCGCGCTTCTAGCGCCCGCGGCCGCCATACTCAAGAATTTCACGCAGGGGCTTCCGCCGCGTCCGGCCTCGTTCTTGCTAAGTCCCCCTGCGGGAGGCCATCGTTGCAGCCATATCTTGCCCAACGGCCGGCGAGCACCTTTATTAAGGCTTATCAATCGCAACGGGCGGCACCGCCGCCCACCACACGGCACATGAGGACCGGAAATGACGGCCGAGCGCATGCGGGAGGTCATATCGTCGGCAACGATCGATCTGGACGAGCGCTCGCGTGAAATCTTCCGGCGCATCGTCGAGACCTATCTCGACACCGGCGAGCCTCTGGGGTCGCGCACGCTGTCGCGCCTGCTGCCGATGACGCTGTCGCCGGCTTCGGTGCGCAACGTCATGGCCGATCTGGAAGCGCTGGGGCTGGTTTTCTCGCCCCACACCTCCGCCGGCCGCCTGCCGACCCAGCGGGGTCTGCGCTTCTTCGTCGACGCCATGCTGGAAATCGGCGACCTCAATGCCGACGAGCGCGCCCGCATCGAAAGCCAGGTGGGCGGCAGCGGCCGTACTTTCGAGGGCGTGCTGACGGAAGCCAGCCAGATGCTCTCCGGCCTGTCGCGCGGGGCCGGCGTGGTCATCACCCACACCAGCGACGTGCGGCTGAAGCACATCGAATTCGTGCGCCTCGATCCCGCCCGCGCGCTGGCCGTGCTGGTCGGCTCCGACGGCTCGGTCGAAAACCGCCTTGTCATGCTGCCGCCGGGCCTGCCCTCCTCCGCGCTGGTGGAGGCGTCCAACTATCTCAACGCCCACATCCGCGGCCGGACGCTCTCGGAGGCCAAGGGCGAGCTTGAGCGCGTCAGCGTGGCCGAGCAGGCCGAACTGGACGCCCTCACGCGGCGCGTGGTCGAGGCCGGCCTCGCCGTGTGGTCGGAAGCCAGCGACGGCCGACCCGGCACGCTCATCGTGCGGGGCCGGGCCAATCTCATCGGCGATGTCCGGGCGGAGGAGGATCTGGAGCGCATCCGCCTGCTGTTCGACGACCTGGAACAGAAGCGCGATCTCATCCAGCTTCTCGGGCTGGCGGAGACGGGCGATGGCGTGCGCATCTTCATCGGTTCGGAAAACAAGCTGTTTTCCATGTCCGGCTCGTCGCTGGTGGTCTCGCCCTATCGCGACACCGAGAACCGCATCGTCGGCGTGCTGGGCGTGATCGGCCCGACCCGGCTCAACTATGCCCGCATCGTGCCGGTGGTGGACTACACCGCCCGCCTCGTCAGCCGCATCATGGGGTGATGCCGGCGGCGGCATTTCGCGCCGCAGCGAATCAATCAGGGTTCTCCGCACCATGCTCGACGACGCCATAGAGGCCTTTCGTCAGATTCTGACACCGCCGTTCCGCGCCATCCTGTGGCGTTCGCTGGCGCTTACCCTGGGCCTGCTGATCGTGGCCGGCATCGGGTTGCAGGCGCTGGCGAACACGCTGCTCGACCTGCCCTATCCATGGCTCGACACCGCCGCCGGCATCCTGAGCGGCCTCGGCATCGTCATCGGCCTTGCCTTCATGGTGGGGCCGGTCACCTCCCTGATGGCCGGCCTCTTTGCCGACGAAATTGCTGAAATGGCAGAGAAAACAAACTGGCCGGACGAACCCGCCGGCGTTGCCCTGCCGCTCGGCCGCTCCATGGTGGTAACGGTGCGCTTCGCCCTCATCGCCCTTGCCGGCAACTTGCTGGCGCTGCTTCTTCTGCTGGTGCCCGGCGTCAACCTGATCGCTTTCTACGTGGTCAACGGCTACCTGCTCGGTCGGGAATATTTCGAGGCCGCCGCCATGCGCTTTCGCGGCGAGGCCGGCGCGCGTGCCTTCCGGCGGCGGCATGGCGTCGCGGTTTTCATCTCCGGTCTTGTCATCGCCACCCTGCTGCTGATTCCCGTTCTCAACCTGCTGACGCCGCTTTTCGCCGTGGCGTTCATGGTGCGCTTTCACAAAAGGCTGACGAGAATCAATGCGGAAGCGGCCTGAGCGCGCATTGTTCCGCCGCCCGTGCAGGGCCAGATCTGCGCACTTCGCCTAATGTCGGGGGATGCAATCCGCATCCAATGGGTCTATGACCCTTGCGTCATCGGCACGGCGACGTGACGCATACGTCACTTTGACGACCGGCCGATGACGGGTTAGAAGGCTTCCAGTCGACACGC
>DAIPYB010000082.1:0-9277 GCA_036782955.1 Pseudoxanthobacter sp.
GTTCCGCCACCATGCGCAGCTTCTTCACCGACCGCGCCACCTCGATGGCCGACGTCATGAAGCCCGGCAGGCACTCCTCGTTCCAGTGATCCATCGTGTAGGTGGCATCGATGTTCAGCAGCAGCGCGCCGGTCTCCGGCAGCGTGATCAGGAACGACTGGTGGCCCGGCGCATGGCCCGGCGTGAAGATCATCTTGATCACGCCGTCGCCGTAAAGGTCGAAACCGTCCGTTTCCACCCCGTCGAGGAAGAACCAGCGCAGATCCGGCTTGTCGATATCCTTCAGGATATAGCCGCCGGCCGCGAACCAGTCGGCGGTGAAGGCATATTCATATTCCTTGCGCTGGACGATGTGGGTGGCGTTGGGAAAGCGGCCGATGGCGCCGGTGTGGTCGAGATGAAGGTGGGACTGCAGCACATAGCGCACGTCCGCGGGGTCGAAGCCGTGCTCCTTCAGGCGGTTGATGCAGCCGTCCTCTTCCGCCATCTCCGGCCAGTAAACGTCGGAAACCGCGCCCCAGTGGCCCTTGGGATCGGTGGCCGCCTCCACGGCGATGCCGCCGTCGATCACCACGTTGCCCTTGGGGTGGGTGATGAGAAACCACGGAATGGGCGTGTAGAACACGTCCTGCCCCGCGCCCATCTTGATGTTGACCTCGCGCTGGCGAATGCGGCCGGTCTGGAACATGTAGAGACGGATATCCGTCATGGCTTCCTCCGTTATTTTTGATTTTTAGATGGGACTTTTCAGAGAATTCAGCCGGCATCCGCCAGAATGGCGTCGGCGGCCTTCTCGCCGATCATCACGATGGCGGCGTTGCAGTTGCCGGAAATGAGGCGCGGCATGACCGAGGCATCGACCACCCGCAGCCGCCCGGCCCCGCGCACCTTCAGGTCCGGCGTGACGACGGCATCCGCGCCGGTGCCCATCGTGCAGGTACCGGAGGGGTGGTAGATGGTGCTGCCGGTACGCCGGCAATAGGTGAGCAGATCCGCGTCGCTGGCCAGCGACAGGCCCGGCTCAAGCTCGGTTTCCATGAAGCCCGCCATGGCCGGCGCCTGCATGATGGCCCGCAGCCTGCGCAGGCCATCCACGTTGGTCTGCCGGTCGGTCTCGGTGGCGAGATAATTGACGCGGATCGCCGGGGCGGCCAGCGGATCGCGGCTGCGGATATGGATGTCGCCGCGGCTTTCCGGGCGAAGCTGGCATACCGACGCCGTGAAGCCGGGAAAGGGATGCAGTGCCTCGCCCATCTTGTTGGTGCTGAAAGTGATGAAATGCACCTCCACGTCCGGCGTCGCCACATGGTCGTTGGAGCGGAAGAACGCCGTGGCATAGCCGGCGCTGACGGTCAGCGGCCCGCGCCGGCGCAACGCATAGTCGAGCCCCATGCCGATGCGCCCGAACAGGCTGCGATAGGCATCGTTGATGGTGACGCGCTGGCGGCAGCGGAACACCATGCGCACCTGAAAATGATCCTGCAGGTTCTCGCCCACCCGCGGCGCATCGGCCACCACGGGGATGCCCAGTGCCGAAAGCCGGCGGGCATCGCCAAAACCGGACAGTTCGAGAAGCTGGGGAGAGTTGATGGCGCCGCCGCTCAGCAGCACCTCCCGCCCGGCGCTTGCCCGCTTCGTGCGCCCCTGATGGGTGAACTCGACGCCTGTCGCCTCGCGGCCGGAAAAGAGCACGCGGGTCGCCATCGCACCGGTCAGCACGGTCAGGTTGGGCCGGCTGCGGGCCGGCTTCAGGTACCCGACAGCGGTGCTGCAACGCCGGCCGTTGCGCGAGGTGGTCTGGAAATAGCCGACCCCTTCCTGCGATGCACCGTTGAAGTCGGGATTGAACGGCAGGCCACGCTGCTGGCCGGCGGCAATGAAGGCTTCGCACAACGGATGCGGCGCGGCGGGGTCGGATACCGCCAGCGGGCCGCCGACGCCATGATAGGGGCCCGCGCCGCGCTGCTGGTCTTCAGCGCGGATGAAATAGGGCAGCACATCCTCGAAGCCCCAGCCGGGGCAGCCCAGATCGCGCCAGAGATCAAAATCCTCGCGCTGGCCGCGGATATAGACCAGACCGTTGATGGAGCTCGAACCGCCCAGCACCTTGCCGCGCGGCTGAAAAATCCGGCGCCCTTCCAGTTCCGGTTCCGGCTCGGTCTCGTACATCCAGTTCACACGCCGGTCGCGGAACAGCTTGCCGTAGCCGAGCGGAATATGAATCCAGAAATTGCTGTCCTCGCCGCCGGCCTCCAGCAGCAGCACCCGGTGGCGGCCGGAAGCCGTCAGCCTGTTGGCCAGCACGCAGCCGGCCGACCCGGCACCCACGATAATGAAATCGTATGCGCCGGCATCTTCGATTGCAGCGTCCACGCTCTCGTTTCCTCACCCTGCGGCCTGCCGTGTTCCCGGCAGCGCCGTCCGTCCGGCCCGGGCGGGTCCGTTTCAGCCCGCTGCCGTCCGACGTTGCTTATTGTCTGCGTGCCGTTGGCCGGCCGCCGGCGCGAAAGCCTCTTTCGGGCCATCTTTCCGCGCCGCAAAGCAGCCCGCCTCAGCGGTTGAGTGTGCGCACCGACCATCCGCCATGGGCCGCTTTGAAGGCCTCCAGCGCCGGCATCATGTGGTCGATGCAAAGCCGCACCAGCCTGTCGCGGTCGCCGGCCTCCAGGGCGTCGATCATGCCGATATGCTCCTCGCGCGATTGCCGGGCGAGATCGGGATTGCCGATGGCATAGCAGTGGATCGACGCCGTCTTCAGCCAGTATTCCTGAATGGTCTGTTGCAGATAGCGGTTCCCGCAGGCTCCGAAGAGCGCCTGGTGAAAGGCATCGTTGGCCTCCGCCGCCTCCGCCAGTTCGCCGGCTGCGCTGTGGCGGATGTAGACATCGTTGATGGCGCGCAGTTCGGCGATCAACCCGGCCGGCGCCGGCAACGGAATGCGCATGACGGCCTCGCGCTGCAGCAGCGTGCGCATGTCGTAAAGCTCGTCCACTTCCTCCGACAGGTAGTCGCTGACGACCGCGCCCCGGTTGGCCCGCCGCCGCACGAGGCCCATGCGGTCCAGTTCCTCGATGGCAGCCCGCACCACATGGCGGCCGACATCGAACCGCGCGCCGAGTTCCTCCTCCACCAGCCGCTCGCGCGGCTTGAGGCGGCCGAAGATGACATCGTACCGAAGGGCACGAACCACGGCCTGCACCTTGTCCTCGCCCCGGTTACGCGTCTGGGTCTGCGGCATCGCGTTCGTCATCTCTCCTCGCTCCCCCCGGGTCAGGCCCGGCTTTTTCTGACCATTCCGAATGACGACATTTTTGTCAATCAGAATTGTTGACAATCTTGTCTACGCTTGCGATGGTCTGACCACGCTGCGCAAGACGGCGAATGCACGACCGCCCGACCGCACCGGATGTGCCGCGGGCGCTCTGGGAGGAATACGCAAAATGGCTGGAATTTTTGACCGCAACCTGCGCGGCAACGCCACAGGTGTGAATCGACGTCATTTTCTGGGCGGCATGGGCCTTGCCGCGGGTGCGGCCGGCGCCGCCGGCCTGATAGGCGGCCTGAAGCCCGTTCTCGCCGCAGATCGCCTGCCGGCCTTCGAGAGCAACGGCAAGAAGGTGCGCGTGGGCCTGGGGCTCAATTACGGCCCGTTCAACCAGCCGTGGCGGCGTGGCTGCTGGCGCATCGTGCAGACCGTGCTCGATGCCGGCGGCGAAGTGGTGACGGTGCGCGGCGAGCCGTCCAAGCAGAGCGAGCAGGACTCGGCCCGCCAGCTTCTCGACCGCGGCATCGACGTACTGGTCCTCGGCATCTATTCGCAGGAATCGGAAACCGCCTACATCGTGGACGATGCCCAGCGCCGCGGCATCAAGACCGTCGGCTTCATGGTTCCGGTCAAGGATTCGCCCTCTGTTGCCGAAGATACGTGGGGCACCGCCACCCTCACCGGCTATTACCTGCAGAATGTACTGCAGCGTCAGGGCTCCATCGTGCAGACCGCCGAAGACCGCGGCTTCTACACCCCGTTCGACATGGAAGTCGACCAGCTCAACCTGATGACCTCCTTCGAGCCGCGCATGAAGATGCTGCCGTTCATGTCGGGCAGCGTTTCCACCTCCGACCAGATTTCCAAGGGCCGCGAGAACGTGCTCTCGCTGCTGCAGGCCAATCCCGATCCGGCAAGCCTCAGCGCGATCGCCTCGTGGTGGTGGCCGCTGACCATCGGTGCCTCGCAGGCGCTGACGCAGATGGGCCGCAAGGTGCACCTCACCAACCACTTCTTCTCAGAACAGCTGCTGAGCGAGATGCAGTCGCCCGACAGCCAGATCGAATTCAGCACCGACACCCCTTATCACACCGCCGGCGACTGGGTGGGCAAGCTCGCCATCGCACTCGGTCAGGGCGTGGCGGTGCCCCCCAACACCTACCACCTGCCGGTAACCTCCATCACCAAGGCCGAGGCAGGCGCGGCGCTGAAGGAACTGAAGGAGATGGACGAAAAGGCCATCGCCCTCCTCAGGAACTACGGCGGCTGAGCGGCCCTGCCGCCCGCCCCTGAACGACCCCGAAGGAGGAACACGCTGTGCCGCCCGTTTCGACCAATACCGCGCCCAAGGCGCTTGTCGCCGTGTCCAGCCAGAACGACCGCAGCGGGGTGGCTCTCACCCTGCTGCGGCAGTGGGGCACGATCCTTGTCATCGTGCTCGTGGGGGTGTTGTTTGCGGTCCTGTCGCCCTACTTCGGCACCGTTTCCAACTTCAACAACATCCTGTTCTCGATGATCGTGAGCGCCCTGGTTTCCATGGGCCTCACCTTCGTCGTGCGGGTCGGCAGTTTCGACCTTTCCATCGGCGTCACGGTCACCACCACGTCCATCGTGGTGGCGCTGCTGATCCCGATCACCGGCGCACCGCTGGCCATTGTCGGCGGACTGGCCGCGGCCTGCCTCATCGGCGCCGTCAACGGCTTTCTCGTCACCTATGGCCGCCTTTCCGGCATCGTCACCACGCTCGGCGTAATGTTCCTGCTCGGTGGCGTGAACCAATATCTCACCGGCGGCTATCAGGTCGCGGTGGATTATGGCGAGGCCGGCTTCCGCTATATCGGGCAGGGTCGTGTCGGACCGATCGCTTTTCCCGTTATCCTGCTCGCCATCGTCTTCATCGCCGGCCACATTCTGGCAACACGATCCCGGGTCGGGCACTACATCTCGGCGGTGGGCGACAATCCGATGGCGGCCTATTATTCCGGCCTCACGGTTTATCGCTGGGTCATCGTCAGTTTCATTCTCTCCGCACTGTTCAGCGGCATCGGCGGCGTCATCCTCACCTCCATCTCCACCTCTGCCCAGCCGGTGGGCGGTCAGGGGTATCTTCTGGAGGCTTTCGCGGCTGTGTTTCTGGGTGCCACCATTCTGGGCAAGGGCAAGCCGCACCTGCTCGGCACACTGCTCGGCGTCTTTTTCCTCTACATGGTGTCGTCGGGCATGAACATGGTGGGCATCTCCTATGCCACCCGCCAGCTCTTCAACGGTCTGGTGCTGCTGGTTGCCGTGGGCGCCAACGCCATGCTGAACCGTGAAGAAATCCACCTGAAATTCATCTGAAACGGGGCACGGGACCATGAGCACGAAAGCCATGAGTGCACCGTCGGAGCGTGCTTCCGGTGCTGCCGCGCCAGCCGGAGGAGCGGTGCTTGAACTGCGCGACCTGCGCAAGGATTTCTCCGGCGTCGAAGTGCTGAAGGGCATCTCGCTCTCTTTCGAGCGCGGCGAGGTGCACGGTATTCTGGGCGAGAACGGGGCGGGAAAATCCACCCTGATCAAGATCCTGACCGGCGTTTATTCCCATTCCAGCGGCGATGTGCTGCTGAACGGCGAAAGCGTGGTCATCCACAAGCCCGCCGATGCCCGCCGCCACGGTATCGGTGCGGTCTATCAGGATGCGGAACTGGCGGGTTCGTTCTCGGTGGCGGAAAGCATCCTGCTCGGCGCCGAGCCGGGGCGGGTCTTCGTCAACCGCCGCGCCATCCGCCGCGAGGCCGCGGAGATCATGGCGCAGATCGGCATCACCCTCGATCCCGACCGCCGGGTCTCGACGCTGAGCGCGGCCGAGGCGCAGATGGTGACGCTCGCCACCCTGTTCCATCGTCGCTACAAGATCATCATTCTCGACGAGCCCACCGCGCGCCTCTCCGCCGCCGAAGCCGACCTGCTGTTTGCGCTGATCGAGACTTTCCGGCGCGAGGGCATCACGATCCTCTATATTTCCCATCGTCTGGGCGAGGTGCGCCAGCTCTGCGACCGCGCCACCATCCTGCGTGACGGCCGCGTCGCCGGTACGCTGAGACGCGGTGAAATTCACGAGGACGTGGTGACCACCATGATGGTCAATCGCTCCGCGTCCGATCTGGACATTTCCAATCACGGCCTTGCCCGCGACCGCGCCGTGCTGGAAATGCGCGGCGTTTCCACCGCTCACCTCGCCCCGCTCGACATCACGGTGCGGGCCGGCGAAGTGCTGGGCATCACCGGGCCGGTCGGCAGCGGCATGGAGCAGATCGAGCGGATTCTGGGCGGTCTGGGCGCCTTCGGCGGCGCCGTCAGCGTCAACGGCATCACGGCCCGGCTGGGCACTCCCGGCGCGGCGCAGAAGGCCGGCATCGCGCTGATACCGGAAGAGCGGCGCAAGCAGGCATTGTTTCCCAATCTGTCGCTGGGCGAAAATGTCAGCTTGCCGGCGCTCGCCCGGCTGTCCACCTTCGGGCTGGTCTCGTCTGCCCGCAAACGGGTCTATGCCGATGCCATCATCGACCGGCTGGGCGTGTTTCCCAAGGCGCCTGACCGGCCTATCCGTTATTTCTCCGGTGGCAACCAGCAGAAGGCGGTCATCGGTAAATGGCTGGAGCGCAAGGCCTCCGTCTATGTGTTCGTGGAGCCGACCTCCGGTGTCGATGTCGGCGCCATCCGGCAGATCTATGAAGTCATTCTCGGCATGGCAGCAGCTGGCGCGGCGATCATTGTCATTTCAACGTCCATCAAGGAGCTGCTGGCCCTTTCGGAGACCATCGCCGTGATTCATGACGGTGCCGTCAGCGCGATCGGGCCGCGCGCGATGTTCGATCGCGACAGCCTGCTCGCGCTTGCCATGGGCAAGCGGCAACTGGCCTCGGCCGCGGTTTCGTTATGATTCACGACTTTCTCATTATCGGCGGCGGCATCGTCGGGCTGGCAACGGCGCGCGAGCTGCTCAGAACCCACCCCGGCGCCGGCGTTGCCGTGCTGGAAAAAGAGGTCGGTCCGGCCCGCCATCAGACCGGACACAACAGCGGCGTCATTCACGCCGGCATCTATTACAAGCCCGGGAGCCTCAAGGCCGCGCTCTGCCGGCAGGGCGCGCAGGAGACGAAGGACTTCTGCACCGAGCACGGCATTGCCTTCGAGACCCGCGGCAAGCTGGTGGTGGCCACCACTCCGCTGGAGTTGCAGCGCATGGCGAGCCTTCGTGAGAATGCGGCGGCCAACGGCATCCATGTCGATACGCTGGATGGCGCGGAACTGCGGCGGCGCGAACCCCACGTCGCCGGCCTCGGCGCCCTGTTCGTAACGGAAACCGGCATCGTCGACTACAAGCAGGTGTGCGCGGCACTGGCCGGGGACATCCGAAGCGCGGGCGGCTCGCTGCATTTCGGCGTGCAGGTGGAGGCCATTACAGAGAGCAGCGATGCGGTCTCCGTGTCGGCTGGGGGGCGAAGCTGGCGGGCAAGAAGGCTGATCGTGTGCGGCGGCCTGCAATCCGACCGGCTGGCGCGCATGGCAGGGCTGAAGATCGACTATCAGGTCGTGCCTTTCCGGGGCGAATATTTCGCCCTGCCCGAAGCGCGGCGCGATCTGGTCCGCCATCTGATCTATCCGGTGCCGGACCCGGCCCTGCCCTTCCTCGGCATTCACCTGACCCCGATGATCGACGGCGCCCTGACGGTAGGACCCAACGCCGTGCTGGGATTTGCCCGTGAGGGCTATCCGCGCCTCTCGGTCAACGGCGCCGATCTCTGGTCCTATCTCACCTTTCCCGGTTTCTGGCGGGTGATGGGCAAGAACTGGCGCTCCGGCCTTTCGGAGGCGCGCAACTCATTGTTCAGAAAACACTATCTGGCCGAATGCCGCAAATATTGCCCCGACCTCGGCCTCGGCGATCTTCTGCCGCGTGAGGCTGGCATCCGGGCGCAGGCCGTTCTGCGCGACGGCACGCTGGTGCATGACTTCCTCTTTCTGGAAAGCCCCAGAATGCTGCATGTCTGCAATGCCCCGTCGCCGGCCGCGACATCGGCCCTGCCGATTGCACGAATGATCGCCGCACGGGCCACCGGCACCACGGCGTCCTGACCGCGCGCCCACGCGCGGGTCATCACATTCCCATGAAATGCGCGTGCTCCCGGCTGGAGAGTTCCGTCCCCCGCACGCCCCGTTCCGTGAGCCCTCTCCATGTCCGCTGTTTTCACGTCCGTCGATCCGCTGTTCTCCCTTGAAGGTCGCGTTGCCATCGTTACCGGCGGCAATGGCGGTATCGGCCTTGCGATGGCTGCCGCTCTGGCACAAGCCGGAGCCCGTGTGGTGCTGGCGGCCCGCAATGCGGAAAAAGGCGCTGACGCCGTGCACCAGATCGCGGAAGCTGGCGGCCATGCACGCTTTGTTGCCGCCGATCTCAGCGACCCGCAGGCGGCGGCGGATTGCGTAGCCCGTGCGGCTGAATACGAGGGCCGCCTCGATATTCTCATCAATAACGCCGGCATCACCGCACGGAAGCGACCGGAGGATCTGGACATCGCGGAGTGGGATGCGGTGCTGCGCACCAACCTCACGGCCGCTTTTGCTTGCTCCAAGGCAGCATACCCAGCCTTGCAGGCTTCCGGCGCCGGGCGAATTCTGAATATCGGCTCGATGTATTCATTGTTCGGCTCCCCCTTCGCCGCCGCCTATGGCGCCAGCAAGGGCGGCATCGTGCAACTGACCCGCTCGCTCGCCACCGCGTGGGCAGGCGACGGCATCACGGTCAACGCCATCCTCCCCGGCTGGATCGCCACCGACATGGGCTCCTCCGCCCGCACGCAGGTCGCCGGTCTCAATGAACGCGTCATCGCCCGCACCCCCGCCGGCCGCTGGGGCGAAGCCTCGGATCTCGCCGGCATCGCCGTTTTCCTAGCAGGCCCCTCAGCCGCCTTCATCAACGGAGCATCCATCCCGGTCGACGGCGGCTATTCCATCGCCTGAAGCCATAGC
>DAIPYB010000083.1:0-9244 GCA_036782955.1 Pseudoxanthobacter sp.
GGAACCAGGCGCGGTTGTCTTCCGTTTTCGTCGTCATGCGAGGGCTCCCACCAGACGGTCGTCGGCAAAAACGAGGGTGTGGTCGGGCGGCAGCACGAGGCCGGCCTCGTCGGCGGGGATCGGTTCGCCGTCGTTGACCTTGACCTTCACCAGCGTGTCGCCGAGGCGGACATCGACCACCGAGAACGGGCCGAGGCGTTCCACATCCTCGACGCGCGCCTTCAGGGCGCCGGCCGTGCTGCCGGGGGCGACGAGGCGGATGGCGCCGGGGCGCACGCCGATCTTCAGGTTCGCCCGCTGCGGCAGCCGGCCGGCGATGTGGTCGGGCAGGGCGAGCGAAGCGCCGGAGAACGAAAGTCGCCCCCCCTCGACGCTCGCCTTCATCAGGTTCATGCCCGGCGAGCCGATGAAATAGCCGACGAAGGCATGTTGAGGCCGCTCGTAGAGATCCTCCGGCGGACCGACCTGAACGACTTCGCCGTCATACATGATGACGATCGTATCGGCGAAGGTCAGGGCCTCGTTCTGGTCGTGGGTGACGTAGATCATCGTCAGCTTCAGGTGCTCGTGAACGGCCTTCAGCTTCCGGCGCAGCTCGAATTTCACCTGCGGATCGATCACCGTCAGCGGTTCGTCGAACAGGATCGCGGCCACATCCGGGCGCACCAGACCGCGCCCGAGGGAGATGGTCTGCTTCTCGGCTGCCGACAGCGATGATGCACGCCGGTCGAGCAGGGGGCCGAGCTCCAGCATCTCGCCGATCTCGTTGACGCGCCGCTTCACGTCCGCTTCGGGCACGCCGCGGTTGCGCAGCGGAAAGGCGAGGTTCGCCCGCACCGTCATGGTGTCGTAGATGACGGGAAACTGGAAAACCTGCGCGATGTTGCGCTGCTCGGTCGGAACGTCGGTGACATCGGTGCCGCCGAACAGCAGCCGCCCTTCCGAGGGCCGCACAAGACCGGAGATGATGTTCAGCATCGAGGTCTTGCCGCAGCCAGAAGGCCCGAGCAGGGCATAGGCGCCGCCATCGCGCCACACATGGTCGACCCGCTTCAGCGCGAAGTGCTTGTGCTCGGTCGGATAGGGAAAATAGGAGTGGCGGACGCCATCCAGTCGGATTTCGGCCATCAGTGCACCCGTTGGGCTGCGGCCGGCGGCACCGCGAGAAGGTGGCCGGCGGGCGCGAACAGATAAAGGCGGTCGGGATCGATGGTGGCGATCACCGGCGTCTCCGGCGCGGTCGGATGAACGCCGTGGCGCTCGGCGATCCACACCTCGCCGCCGGCCTCGATATGGATGAAGGTCTCAGAGCCGTTGACCTCGGCAAGCTGCACCCGGCCGGCAAGGGCGATGCCCGTGGGGTTGCCTTCGAGGCCGATTGTGAGCTGGCTCGGCCGCAGGCCGACGAAGGCATCGCCCTCCGCCCGGCCGGCCATGTGGGCCGGGCGCGGCACGCTGACGCCGGCCACCGTCAGCCGGTCGCCATCGAGGCGCGCGCGGACCAGATTCATCGGCGGATCGGAGAAGATCTCGGCCGCCATCACCGAGGCCGGATTGCGATAAACGTCGATCGCCTCGCCCACCTGCACCACGCGGCCGGCATTGATGAGGATGGTGGTGCCGCCCATCTGCATCGCTTCCACCGGCTCGGTGGTGGTGTAGACCACGAGGCGGCCGGACTTGCGGAAGATAGAGCGCAGTTCGGAGCGCAGTTCCTCGCGCAGCTTGTAGTCCAGATTCACCAGCGGCTCGTCGAGCAGCAGCAGATCGGCGTCCTTGACGAGGGCACGGGCGATGGCGACGCGCTGCTGCTGGCCACCGGAAAGCGCGGCCGGCAGGCGGTCGAGCAGGTGGTCGATATGGAGCAGCGCGGCGGTCTCCCGCACCCGCCGTTCAATCTCCGTCCGGCTGACGCCGGCGCGGCGCAGCGGGGCTGCGATGTTGTCGAAGACCGTGAACGACGGATAGTTGACGAACTGCTGGTAGACGAATGCAACCTTGCGCTTATTGAGGGCGATGGTGCGGGCGTCGCGGCCGTCCACCATGACGCGGCCCGACGAGGGCTTGTCGAGGCCGGCCAGAACGCGCAGCAGCGAGGTCTTGCCGGCGCCGGTGCGGCCCACCAGAACATGCAGATGGCCGGGCGTGAGGGTGAGGTTGATATCGGCGAGGTGCATGTCGCCATCCACCGTGCGGCCGACACCCTGAATTTCGATTGTCATGGCGTCTCCTTTCAGGCGGCTGCTGCGGCGGCGGAAAGCGCGGCCGGCTGGGGGGCACGCCACAGCGACGACATCGCGGAGGTGGCGATCTTGAAGCGCTCGTACTTCGCCCGCAGCGACTGGAAACGCTCCGCCTGCGGCTCGAAGCGGCGCTTCACCCGCACCATGTCGGCGATGGCGGTGCGATAGTCGGGTTTGATCCCGAGGCCGACCGCAGCGGAGATGGCGGTGCCGAGCGCGCCGAGTTCGCTGCCCTCGGTGAGTTCCACGGGCAGTTCCAGCACGTCGGCAAAGATCTGTGCCCAGACATCCGAGCGGGCCGCGCCGCCGGCGAGGCGGATGACCTTGGGGCTGGCGGAGTCGCGGCCGGAAAGCAGCAGGTCGATATCGACCTTGTGGGCAAACGCGATGCCTTCGTAGATCGCGCGCACCACGTCGCCGAACTGGTGGCCGGCGGACAGGCCGATGAAGCCGGCAGGCGCGCCATCGGGGCCGCCGAAGAGATAGGGCAGGAACAGGATGTCGTTCGGTCGCCCGAGGCTCCCCGTCACCGCTTCGTTGCACACATCATAGATGGAGCGTGCGCCCATTTCCGCGCGCATGCCGGCGCTCAGCACGGATTTGCAGAACCACTCCAGATTGCCTGCGGATGTCGCCGCCCCTTCGGTGGCCAGATAGAAGCCGCCGAAGGGGTAGGGGCTCTGCAGGAACGGCAGCCGGTCCATGCGCGGGGTGGCATGAAGCGTCTGGTTGATGGAGAAGGTGCCGGCGATCACAGCAAGCTGGCTGGCATCGACGACGCCGGAGGCGACCGAGGCGGCGGTGACGTCCACGAGGCCGCGCACCACCGGCGTGCCGGCGAGCAGCCCGGTCTGGCTGGCTGCCGCCGCGGTGATATGGCCGGCAATGGCCTCCGAGGGGCCGATTTCCGGCAGCTTGCCGCGCCAGGCGCCGAGGCCGAGATCGGCCATCACATCGGTGGCCCACGTCCGGGTGACATTGTCCATCAGGCCGGAAATGCCGCCATCGGTCGGATCGGTGGAGAGTTCGCCGGTCAGCCGTCCGCGCAGGAAATCCTTGCAGAACAGCACTGAGTGGGCGCGGGCGACGAGGTCGGGTTCGTTCTCGGCCAGCCACGCCATCAGCGCCAGCGAATGGCCGCACCACAGCCGCTGCTGCACGCGCGGGCCGTTGCGCTCGAACCGGCCATCCTGCTGCCAGCGCTCGACCAGCGCCGAGGCACGTGTGTCGGTGGAAACGATGCCGGGGCGCAGGGGGCTGCCCTCGCGGTCCACGACATAGAGGCCGGAGCCGTAGCCCGCCGTGGCCACGCCGGTGATCTGCCCGGGCGCGATGCCCGTGGTTTCCAGCAGCAGCCGCACCGCGCTGGCGGCCGCCTGCCACATCACATCGGCATCGCGCTCGGTGTGTCCGGGCGCCGGAAACAGCATCTGATTGGGAAATCGTTCGCAGGCATGCTCGCGCCCTTCGGCGTCGAACAGCGCTGCCTTGGTCATGGTGCCGCCGGCATCAATGCCGATGAGCCAGTCCGCCATCTACGTCTCCTCCGCCGGGCGCGGGGAGGAACGGCAGATACAGGCAGACGCCCGCGGTCCGCCGTGATGGCGGCGCCGCAACCCTGCATGACCGGCGTTTCCTCCCGGGAGGTTGCCGCCTGTTATCGGCGGCTTTGCACCTCTCGGCCCTAACTTGTAATTATAGGTGAAATGTACAGACGCGCCGCGCGGCGTCAATATGAAAGTTGCGGGGCGGCAAAAATGATCTGAATTGCATTGAAAAATAAGAGAAATTTCCGCTCTTTCCGCATTGGAGCGAGTTCACGCCATTCCATCTTGTAATTACAAGTAACTGGTTCTAGGATGCCCGCACCAACCAGGAGGCGGCCTGCGAGCCGCCCGGCAAAACGATCTGACGAGGAGCCGCCATGCGACCGCGTGCCGACCTGCTGAAGCGCCTTCAGGCACTGAAATCCATCGACGTTCTGATCATTGGCGGCGGCATCAACGGCGTCGGAATCATGCGGGATCTGGCGGCGCAGGGCGTGGCGAGCCTGCTGGCAGAGCAGGGCGACTTCGGCGGCGGCACTTCGGCGGCGCCTTCGCGCCTCATTCACGGCGGATTGCGCTATCTGGAGACCGGTGAGTTCGCGCTGGTGCGCGAGAGCGTGGAGGAACGCAACCTGCTGCTCCACAATGCCGCCCATGTGGTGAAGCCGATCCGGGTCTGGGTGCCGGTCAAGGGCTGGTTCGGCGGGCTCGGTTCGGCTGTCGGCCGGGCGCTGCGCCTCATCCGCACGCCGTCCTCGAAAGGGGGCTGCGTGGTGGCGATGGGGCTGTGGGTCTATGACTGGTTCGGTCGCGCCTATCGTTCCATGCCCGGCCATCGCATGGTCTCGCGCCGCGAGGCGCTTGCCACCGTTCCCTCGATGACCCCGACGGTGAGCGTGATCGGCGAATATTATGACGCCCGCATCTCCCATCCCGAGCGCCTCGTGGCTGAGCTTGTGGCCGATGCCGAAGCCGATTGCCCCGGCGCGATGGCGGTCAACTATCTCGCCGCCACCGGGCGCAGGGGCGGCAACGTGGAACTGACCGATCGCCTGTCGGGGGAGAAATTCACGGTCACGCCGCGGATCGTCATCAACGCGGCCGGCCCGTGGGTCGATGCCGTGGACGACCGGCTCGGCTACAGCGAGAAGCTGATGGGCGGCACCAAGGGCTCCCACCTGGTCATCCGCGCGCCGGAACTGGTGCGCGAACTCGGCGACACGATGCTCTATTTCGAGACGCCCGATCACCGCATCTGCCTGATCTACCGCATGGAGGGCGATCTCTTCCTGCTCGGCACCACGGATCTGCGCACTGACGATCCGGCCGATGTCGTCTGCTCTCAGGCGGAAATCGACTATCTTTTCCGGGTGCTGCGCGATGTGCTGCCCCAGAGTCGGCTGGGGCCGTCGTCGGTGGTGTTTCATTATGCCGGCGTGCGGCCGCTGCCGGCCTCGCGGGCCGGCGCCACCGGCGCGATCAGCCGCGATCACAAGCTGCATGTACGCGAGCCCGACAGCGGGCGGCCCTTCCCGTTGCTGACGCTGGTCGGCGGCAAGTGGACGACCTATCGCGCCTGTGCCGAACAGGTCGCCGATGCCGCGCTCGCGCGGCTCGGCACCGGCCGGCGTACCAGTACCAAGCATCTCGCCATCGGCGGCGGTCGGGGGCTGGATGTGACGCCGGGCAGCGTGAACGCGCTCACCGCATCCATCGTGTCCGCCACCGGCCTGCCGGAGGAGGTGGTGGCGCGGCTCGTCGGTCGGTATGGCAGCGGTGCGGGGGCAATTGCCGCTGCCGTCGCGGTCGGTCCGGACCGGGCGGTTGCCGGCGCGCCGACCTATTCCAGTGCCGAAATCGTCTGGCTTGCCTGTAACGAAAGGGTCGAGCGGCTGGAAGATATTGTATTGCGTCGTACGCTCATCGCCTTCGAGGGGCTGGCGGTGCCGGAGGTTCTGGCGGATCTGGCCGATATCCTCGCCGTCACCCTCGGCTGGAACCGGGCCCGGCGCGATGCCGAGGTCGCCGCCACGGTGGAGTTGATGGCGCGCCGCCACGGCGTTCCGGCGGCGCTGGCGGCGGCCGCGTGAAGCGGGTAACGGTGCCGGTCTGCATCCGGCGCTTGCGACCTGTTGGCGCTGCCGGCAGCCATCGGCTTGTATCGCCGGCAAAGCATTGGCATTGGAGTGAAGAGGCCAGCCGATGACGGAGTGGGGATTGACGAGGCGAGCCACGGAAAACGGCACTGGCCGGCGCAAGGCGGCTGCGGCCTCGCCGCCGCCGGCGCATCTGCCGTTGTGGTCGCAGGTAAAATCCGCCCTCGTTGCCCGCATCCACGAGCAGGGACTGGCAGAGCACGCGAAACTGCCCTCGGAACATGAGCTCTGCGCCGAGTTCGGTGTCTCCCGCACGGTGGTGCGCGAGGCGCTGAACCAGCTCGTCACCGAGCGCGTGATCTATAAGCTGCAGGGCAAGGGTGCGTTCGTCGCCAGTGCCCGCGAGGAGCAGGACTTCCTCGGCACCTCGTCCGGCTTTTCCGGCGAACTTCTGGGCAAGCAGAAGACAATTGCCCGCCAGGTGCTGCGGCAGACCCTTGCCGAGCCGCCCGAGCGCGCCCGCCGGTTGCTGAAGCTGGCGGCGGGCCAGAGATGCGTGTCACTCGACCGTGTGCTGCATGTGGACAGCGCGCCGCGCATGATCGTGCGCACCCTGATCCCGGAAGAACTGGTGCCCGGTCTCGATCAGGTCAATATGCAGAACCGGTCGCTTTATGACACCCTGCGCCGGCAATATGGCGTGGTCGTCAAGCGTGCCGACCGCTGGATCGAAGCCATCATGCCCGATCCGGAAGAAGCGGCCCTGCTGGATGTTCCGGTGAACCAGCCGCTGGTCGGCATCGAATCCTGCGCCTACACCGCCGCCGGCGATCCGGTTGAATACTACACCGCCGTTTATCGCTCCGACCGCGCCCGGCTGCATTTCCGCGTCGGTTGAGGCCGCCCCTTTCCTTGGCCGAGCCAAGGCGGCACTCTCGGACCTGCGAATCGCATCTGCTGGGAGATTTCCGATGCGTGCTGATCTGTCCGCGCCGCGGTATCGCCGGTGCCATCGGGGACCAGTGTTGGTAGCCGTGGGGCTGGCGCTTGCCGGCATGGCCGCCATGCCGGGCGATGCGGAGGCGGCCCGCCGGCTGCCGCCGGGGGTGAGTTGCGTGGAAAGCGGCCCCTATGCCGTGGTTTCACAGAATTCCGCCGCCGCCATTCCCGGCGATGTCATCATCGCCCGCCTGCGCAAGGGGGTGGCCGATCCCTGCAGCACCGATGTCGGCCCCGGCGATATCCAGATTGCCGGCCCGAGCGACAATCTGATGCTGATGGGCGCGACCGGCGGCTACGCCATTCTGGACAGCGGCGACACCGATCCGCCACGAACCATGTCCATCTACAGCATTGCCACCCAGCGTGTGGTCTGGTCGGGCCTGCATGTGGGCGAGTGGCCGGTGGTGAAGCCAACCGGGGTCACCTTCATGTTCTATGAAGGCGAGGGGACGGCGCAGAACTGTCCTGAGTTCGATGCCATCACGGCCCGCCGCTTCACGCCGGCCATCGTCGAGCGCTCGGTCTATGAATTCGAGAGCCACACGCTGACGCGGCTCGGCCCCAAGAAGTGCGAAGCGCTGCAATAAGCGGCCGGCGCCTTCGGTTGGGTCCGACGGCGAAACGACTGGATGACAGAAGGGACGATGCTGCCATGGGCGCATCCGATGTGCATTCCGCGGCGGGTCGCCGCCGCGCCGGCTGGCTGCTTGCGGCCGTCCTCGCACTGCCGTTTCTCACCGTGCCGGCGCTGGCGCAGGATGTGGCGCCCGAAGCCGGCGACCCCGATGCGGGCGGACTGGCGGGCAGCGACATCGCGGGTCCCGCTCTGCAGAAGGGCAAGCCGCCGGCCCTGAAGGAGAATTATGGCGACTGGGCCGTCGGCTGCACCAGCGCCCGGCCGATCAAGAACTGCTTTCTCTCCCAGATGCAGGTCAACAAGGAAAATCGCCAGCGGGTGTTCGCGGTGGAGCTTTCGGTGCCGAAGCCCAACACTGCAGACGGCCTCGTCATCCTGCCGTTCGGGCTGGATGTCGCGCGCGGTGTTACGCTGGTGCTGGATGACGGCAAGCCCGGCGACAAGATCGATTTCCGCACCTGCGTGCCGGTCGGCTGCCTCGTGCCGTTGTCATTCGATACCGCGTATATCAGCAAGCTGATGCAGGCGAAGACGCTGAAGATCGCGGCCTATGCAGTGGAGGGTGCGAAGGCGGACAGTTCCCGCCCGGTTTCCTTCACCATTTCCCTGACCGGCTTCGGCCGCGCGCTGGCGCGCACGACCGAGCTCTCCCGCTGAGGTGTTTGGGGGCGGGCGGCGGCTCAGCCGCCCGCAACCGGAGCGTAGCGCCATGCCTCAACCTTGTCCGGGCGTCCGGCGATGGCAAGCCGGCTGACGCGGGGAGCGGCTTCGGCGATCACGCGGCCGCGCCGCACCACCGCCAGCCGGTTCGCCTTCAGCCGCAGCGCCTCGATCGGGTCGCGGGCGTCCAGCAGCACGAAATCGGCGTGGCAGCCGGGCGCGACGCCATAGCCTTCCAGCCCGAAGATCTTCGCCGGATTGGTCGTGACCGCATCGAAACAGGCCGCCGAGGCCTTGCGGCTGGTCAACTGGCCCACATGCAGGCCCATGTGGGCCACTTCCAGCATGTCGGCGCTGCCGAACGAGTACCACGGGTCCATCACGCAGTCGTGGCCGAAGGCGACATTCAGGCCGGCGGCCATCAGCTCCGGCACCCGTGTCATGCCGCGGCGCTTCGGGTAGGTATCGTGGCGGCCCTGCAGGGTGATGTTGATGAGGGGATTAGCCACGCACTGCACGTTGGCTTCCGCCATCAGTGCAATCAGCTTCGACACGTAATAATTGTCCATGGAGTGCATGGAGGTCAGGTGCGAGCCGGTGGTGCGGCCCTGCAGGCCAAGGCGCTGGGTCTCGTAGGCCAGCGATTCAATATGGCGCGAGAGCGGATCGTCGCTCTCGTCGCAGTGCAGGTCCACCCGCAGCCCGCGTTCGGCGGCCAGCGCACATGAAATCGCCACCGATTGCGCCCCCTCGGCCATGGTGCGCTCGAAATGGGGGATGCCGCCGACGACATCGACGCCCATGTCGAGGGCGCGCTTCAGATTGGCGAGCGCGGTCGGCGAGCGCAGCAGTCCGTCCTGCGGAAAGGCGACGAGTTGCAGGTCGAGATAGTCCTTCACCTTGTGGCGCACTTCCACCAGCGCCTCGACGCCGAGCAGCCGGTCGTCGCACACGTCCACATGGGAGCGCACCGCCAGCAGCCCCTGCGAGACCGCCAGATCGCAATAGCGCATCGCCCGCTCGACGATGGCGTCCACGGTGAGGTTCGGCTTCAGTTCG
>DAIPYB010000084.1:0-9226 GCA_036782955.1 Pseudoxanthobacter sp.
GAGCGCCGTCTTTCCTGAGTTCGATATAGAGTGCCGATTGCGGTTTTGCTGGGGAATGATCGTTCTTCCCCGCAAAATTATCACCCCCGTCCGCAGGCCCCGCCACCGTGGCCACCGGTTCGCCGGCAAGCACCGCCTGCCCGAGATCGACCTCCACCCTGCCGAGCCCGGCAAGAAGCAGATGATATCCGCCCCCAAGGTTCAGGATCAAGATCGTGCCATAGGATCGGAACGGTCCGGCGTAGACGACGGTGGCATCCGCAGGGGCCGTTACCTGTGCGCCGGGCAGCGCGGCAACCGCCATGCCCTGTCGGGGGCTGCCGAAGCCGTCGTCCTCGCCGAAACGGCCGGAGACGGTTCCCACGACGGGCAGGTGCAGCCGGCCCTTGAGCGCCGGAAACGCCACAGCCGGCGTCAGCCGCGCGGCCGTCGGGCCGTTGTCGGCCCCTTTTGCCGTCGTGCCGCGCCGGCTGGCGGCCGTCTGCTCCATGCCCGTGATCAGTTCCTGAAGATTGCCGGCCTTTGCCGCCAGCGCCTTCGCCTTCTCGCGCTCGGCGGCAAGCGCAGTTGCCGAATCGGCTCGCGCCCGGCGCTTCTCCTCGGCAATCAGCGTCAGGCGCTGTCGCTCTTCGGCCAGCCGGCGCCCATCCTCGTCCAGCTTGCGGCGCTCGCCGGCCAGATCGCGCTCGATTCTGGCCATGTCCTGAAGATCGGCGGCAAGGTCGTCCGCCTCCAGACGGATCTGCGGCATCAGGGCCGAGAGCAGCATGGCGCTACGCACCGCATTGCGGGCATCGCCTGCGTTGACGGCAATGGCGGGCGGCGGCTGGCGGCCAATGCGCTCAAGGGTCGCCAATATCTCTGCCAGTGTCGCCCGGCGGGCGTTGAAGCTTGCCCGCACGCCATCGGCCCGCTTGCGCAGTTCGCCGATGCGGGCTTCGCTTTCCGCAAGGCGTTTCTCCAGCGCGCTGCGCCGCTCCGCCGCCTTCAGCATCGCCGCGTTCAGCCGGTCGGCGTCCTTGTCGAGCCCGGCGATCTCTCGCGCCAGCTCAGCCTGACGTTCGGCACTGAGCTGGATGGTCTGGTTCAGAGCCGCCAGTTCACGGGCGCGCGCATCGCGGTCGGCGGCCGGATTGATTGCCCGATCGAGCGGATCGGGCGCAGAAGATGCAGCGGCTGCCGGGGGCTGGGGCACGGTCGATGTGCTGGCCTGCGGAGCCGGCGTTACCGCGGCCTCGGTGCCGGGCGGCGCGGGCACATCGGAAAGTTCGACCGCAAGGGCGGGCACGACCCGAAGCATGGATGCCGCCAGCAGGCCCGCCATGAGCACCGCTCCCCGCCCAATCGGTGCCCGGAATGGCGCGCACAACCAGCCGCCCGGCGCACGCGCCGGCCGCAAGGCGGCTCTGGCAGGGAAAATTCGGCTGACCATCCGCGCGCTTGTGCTGGTTTGAAGACGAGACGGACGCCACCGGCCACGATGCCGACAGCCCCAACATCAAGCGATAAGCCGCGATGGTAAACGGACCGTCAATGCGGGGCCGCGGACAAACCGCAGACGGGCCGGCCCATGCCGTTATCCGCCCCGATGGTAAGGGTGCCCGGAGAGCAGTGTTACGGCGCGATAAAGCTGCTCGGCCACCATGATGCGCACGAGCTGATGCGGCCATGTCATGGGGCCGAAGGCCAGCACAAGATCGGCGCGGGCTCGCAGCGCCTCGCCGTGCCCGTCCGGGCCGCCGATGGCCACGGCCAGAGCCGGGCGGCCACCATCGCGGAACTTCTCCACCCGTGCGGCGAACGCCTCGCTGCTGATGGCGCCGCCGCGCTCGTCCAGCACCACCAATGCCGCGCCGGCGGGAATGTGCGCGCCAAGCGCAACGGCTTCCTCGTCGCGCCGGGCATCGGTGCGCGCCGCGCGGCTCTCCGTGAGTTCGACCACGTCGAAACCCGTCAGTCCCAGAGCCGGTCCGGCTTTGGCAGCACGGTCCAGATAGCGCGCAGCAAGGTCTCGCTCCGGGCCGGCCTTGAGCCGGCCCACGGCACAAACAACAACGCGCAAGGTCTGTCAGGCCTCGTTCAGCCGTTGGCGCGCGCAGGCGGCGCGGCGGGCGTGTCGACCGACCACATCTTTTCCAGATTGTAGAACAGGCGCACCTCGGGGCGGAAAACGTGCACGATCACATCTCCCGCATCGATCAGCACCCAGTCGCACTGCGGCAGCCCCTCGACCCGCGGCGAGCCGAAGCCGGCTTCCTTCAGATCCTTGAGGAGATGATCGGCGATGGCGCCGACATGACGGTGCGAGCGGCCGGAGGCGACCACCATGTGATCGGCCAGCGAGGTCTTGCCGGTGACATCGATGGGAACGATGTCCTCCGCCTTCGAGTCCTCAAGGCTCATGAGCACGGCGGCGATCGGGGTTTCCGGCCGGGGCCGGGCGGCGGCGGCCGCGGCGGGGGTGAGCGGGGGCAGCGCGCCGGCGTTGCCCAGTTCCTCGGCTTCGAATGCCATATTCAGGGGACGTGTCCTTTCGCCCGATTCCAAGACGATTTTCCTCCCTTGTCCGGCCGCCACCTTGCGGAAGGCAGGCCCGCTGCCGGCGCGGGGCGGATCGTTATCGTTTTTACTGGCGCGACGTGCGCGCCGGGTTCAGCGCTTTGCGGGCCCGATTGCCTGCCCTGTCACAAAACAAACAGGGCCCGCCACCGGAACGCGGCGAACCCTGAAAGACGATACGCAACAGCAATGGCCCGCCTTGCCACCAGAATAAAGCGTCCAAGCCCCCTGTTTCAAGGCATATGATCGCGCGCTCAGGTCTGGTCCGCCCCCCGCGGCACGCAGGACTGGTCGTGCCGAACCCATCGGGCGGTGCGCTCAGGCCTCTTCGCCGGTGGCCTGCCGGTCATAGTCCTCCACGGCGCAGACCAGCCAGTTCCATGCCTCGTGTTCGGCAGCCCCGCCGCTCTTGTCCACGGCCTTGGCCAGCCACTCCATCGAGCGTTCGACCCGGTCGCGTTCGAGAACGCTGAGGCGCGCGACCAGAAGCGCCCCTTCGATCACCGCCGAACGGGCGCGGTTATAGCCACGCCATGGTGCATGGACAGCCTCGTGCACCAGTGCCAGATGGAACCGCGGCCGCATCGCGTCGTCCTCGAAGCGCTCCACCCGTAGTTCCATGTGGCTGACAGCGCCGGCGAGGCGCTGTCCGGGTATCTGCAGGGCCGGAACGGTCGGCCAGTTGCGCCGCCCCGTCACACAGCCGGCGAAGACGCGCACGTCCTCCACGGCGCAGGCCGTGGCGAAGGGGACCGCGCACAGGTTATCGATGGCCTGAGAGGGACGGAACGGCGTCATCAGCCAGCCGCCGCCGGCCGCCTGCAGGCCGAACGGGGCGATAAACGGCACGCCCTGCGAATCGCAGGTGACCAGAATCGTCTCCAGCACGAACGACATCGCGCAAGCCCTCCCGTTCAGCCGCCGCCGGAGCATAGCGGAAAAATACCGTGCGTGCGCCTACGGCTGAAGGCGTTCCACGCCTTCGCTCCCGATCCGCGCCAGCGCGTCGGCCACGCTGATATCGCCGATGCGCGCCGCCGGTGCGATTTCCGCCAGCGGCGCCAGCACGAAGGCCCGTTCCGCGATGTGCGGATGAGGCAGCACGAGGCCGGCTTCTTCCACCACATGCCCGCCGCAGAACAGCACGTCGAGATCGATGATGCGCGGCCCCCAGCGCACGTCGCGCCGCCGCCCCATGCTTTCCTCAATGCCGAGGCAGGCCAGCAGCAACGCGCGCGGCGACAGAGAGGTGGCCACCAGCACGCAGGCGTTGACGAACCAGTCCTGCGCCTCGAAACCCCACGGCGCGGTGCGATAATCGCCGGATCGGGCGAAGACGCGCACGCCCGGCGTCGCCGCCAGTGCGGCCACGGCGCGGGCAATGTTGGCGCGCTTGTCGCCCATGTTGCTGCCCAATCCGATGGCAGCGATATCCACGCCGTCCGCTTCCGACATGGCTCAGCCCCGCCGGCGATTGATGGTGACGGCGACGTGATCGAAATGGCCGGAAATCGGCGCGCTCGGCTTCCGCACCGTGACGGACACCGACAACACCGCCGGGAACCCCGCCAGCACGGCTGCCGCGGTGCGCTCCGCCAATGCCTCGATCAGATAGGCGCGGTGGCCGGTCATGACCTTTTCCACCTCGTGATAGACCTGCTCGTAGCAGACCGCCTTGCCATAGTCGTCGGACAGGCCGGCCGGCGCCAGATCGGCCTCCAGCGTGATGTCGGCGAAGAAGCGCTGGCCGAGCTTGGCCTCCTCGTCCATGACGCCGTGGTGGGCATAAAAGGCCATGTTGGTGATGGTAATGGTGTCGGCCATGGTTCTTTCAACGGCTCCCGCGCACCACGGCATCGGCCACGGTCAGGGCCTGCCTGTGGGCAGCAACATCATGAACGCGCACGATCTCCGCCCCGCGCGCCGCAGCCAGCACATGGGCGGCGAGTGAGCCGGGAAGACGCCCGCCGACCGGGGCGCCGGTCAGGTGGCCGATCATCGACTTGCGCGAGGCGCCGACCAGCAGCGGCAGGCCAAAGGCTGCCAGTGCCTCCAGCCCGGCCATCACGGCCACGTTCTGCGCCTGCGTCTTGCCGAACCCGATACCGGGATCAAGCACGATGCGATTGCGGGCGATGCCGGCCTGCGCGGCGATTTCCAGCGTGCGGGCGAAGAAGGCCCTGATATCGGCCAGAATGTCGAGCCCGCCGTCAATGGTTTCGCGGTTATGCATGGCAACCACGGCGCCGTTTCCCCGCGCCACGACCGCCGCCATCAGCGGATCGCCCTGCAGGCCCCAGATATCGTTGATGATCGTCGCGCCGGCGGCCAGCGCGCGGGCCGCGGTGCCGGCCTTGTAGGTATCCACGGAAAGCGGAACCCCGGCCACGCCCGCCAGCCCGGCGATGACCGGGCCGATGCGTGCCCATTCGTCCGCCTCGGAAACCGGTGTAAAGCCCGGCCGGGTCGATTCGCCGCCAATGTCCAGAATGTCGGCCCCTTCCGCCACCAGCGCGAGACCATGGGCAACGGCCTGCTCTGCGCCGTCGTGCCGCCCGCCATCGGAAAAGGAATCCGGCGTGACGTTGACGATGCCCATGATGAGAGTCCGGGCGCCGGCGGTGTAGAGATGCCCGCCGCCGAGATCGATCTGCGCCGGCGCGGCTGCGGCGGCTGTGGTGATGGAATCGGCCATGCGGCGTCCGTCGCTCCCCTGACTGGCGGCAGGCCGGGCGCGGCCACGCCCTCCGCCCCCTGCGGAAGGCCGGGACAATAGCGCCGACGCCTCACGAAAAGCCAGAGATTCCCGCAGGCGAACAACCTGCGACAACGCAAGGCACGAACATGGGGGCGCCCTCTCGCCGGGCGGCGGTGAAAACGGAAAATTAACCATACACGGAGTATTTTTTATCTGCATCCATTGAACTTGATCCCCGGCTTGTTCCAGCACCCGATGGCTGAGCCGCCCGGACGACTGCCGCCTTGTGTCATCCCCCGGTTACCGACCGCCGGCTGCACAGGTTCCGCGCTCCGGCGGGCAACTTTGTTTTCTTGAGACGCCGACGCCCTGCCCTTCCGAGCCTTTTGCAAAGAGCGCCCGCATGTTGCCTGAGAGGATCGCCCAAGCCTTCCGTTCCGCCTGCCAAGACGGCGCGCCGGTTCTCGGCACCCTTTCGCCGGACCGCAGCGACATCGCCGATGTCATCGGCGATGCTCTGGCCCGGCCCGGTGCATGCGTCGGCGGCCGTGTCAGGCAGGCGTCGGAAGCCGCGCGGGGGGCGGACGTCGACGTGCATCTTCTGCTGCTCGCCGCACCGCTGGCGGCGGCCTGCGACCCTGCCTTTAACGGCAACGGTGCCACCTTCGCGGCGCGCATCTCTTCGGTTCTGTCCGGACTCGGCCGTGACGATGCCGCGGCCATCCGGGCTGTTCTGGAAGCCGGAGGCGCCCCCGACCTCGCACGCGCCTCGCGCAGCGACGCCGACCGCGACCTGCGGCAGATGATGCGGGCAGCCGCCGGCGACAGCCGTGTGGCGCTGCAATATGCGACCGATTTCACCGATCTCACCGTATTCGCGCTGCCCACGTTGCTGCGGGCGCTGAAGCGCGCGGCGGCGGCCACCCAGAGCGTTGCTGCGGCGCTGCCGCTGGCGGCACGCAGCCTGTTCCTCTCCTGCCTCGCCACCTTCCCCGACAGCGGCCTCGTTGCGACGCGCGGTGCCGGCGCAGCCCGCGATGTCATGCAGGAAGCCCGGCGTCTCGTCATCGCCGGCGCGGCCTTCGCCCCGGCGCGCCACAGCGCAGCCATCGATGCCTTTACGGCTGATCTTTCGGCCCGCGGACTGGCGCCGCGCTGCAGTGCCAGCATGACGCTCTCCACCCTGTTCCTCACCCGCCTCGGCACCGCCGCCTGAGGCTGCCCCCGCGCAGAAAGACCGGCCGATGCCAGATGCCCTGCCCCGCCCGCCGGGCGAGATGCCCGGCGCCGGCGTGGAAATCCTCCCATGGCTGTTCTGCCGTGACGTGGAAGCGAGCGTCGAGTGGCTGGTCCACGCTTTCGGCTTCGAGCGGCGCACCCTCATCACCGCGCCGAACGGGGCTGGCTATGCCGAAATCGCGCTGGAAGGCCACGTCGTGATGCTCGGCACGCCGCCGGACGGCGGCCCGGTGGCTGACGATCCCTGCCGCCATGGCGCCGTGGTGGTTCTGCTGGCCGATGCAGACCGCCACGCACTGCAGGCGGAGAAAGCGGGCGCGATCATCGAGCAGCCTTTCGGACCGATCGGCACAGGCACCGGCTATCGCGCGCGCGATCCGGACGGCCATCTCTGGATCTTCATGAGCCCCGCGACCTGAGATCGTTTTCCGCGACCCTGTGAATCGCGTTCGTCCCGGCGGCACAAAAAGTCCTCGCGCGACAGGCTCGCCGCAGGCACTCTCCGCAAGACCTGTTCAGACCCAATTCCGCGCTGCGACATGCTTTCGCCATCAGCAGCGCGGAAAAGGCCGCACCGCATCTTCTCCCCCGGCCGACCCTGCCGGAATCCCGCCTGTCCCGCCGGCCCTGCCCGCCCGGCCGACGCGCGAACGGGATTCCATACGACCGGCCCGCAAGACCCGTTTTGCTGCCTCAGGCACGGCCTGCGCGTGCCGTGCCCGTCTGCCGCCGAGAGTGAGCCATGGCTTCGCCGCTTCGCCCCGTCCTGTCCCTGCTGCTGGGTGCCGCATTCATTCTGGCGGGGAACGGCCTGCAATTCACCCTGCTGCCGCTGAGCGGCGAGGCGTTTTATTTCTCCCCTTCCGATCTCGGCCTGATCGGCTCGGCCTATTATGTCGGCTTCGTCGCCGGCTGCCTCGTGGCGCCATACATGGTCAAGCGCGCCGGCCATATCCGCGCCTTCGCCGCCATGGTCGCGACCGCCTCGGCCACCATCCTCGGCCACATCATGGTGGTAGATGCCACGGTCTGGATGGTGCTGCGCGTCATCACCGGGTTCTGTTTGGCCGGGCTCTATCTCATCATCGAGAGCTGGCTCAACGACCGCGCCACCAACGAAAATCGCGGCATCATCATGTCCGCCTATATCGTGGTGAATTTCGCCGCCATCACCGGCGGCCAGATGCTGGTGACGCTGAACCCCATCACATCGTTCCGCTCCTTCGCCATCGCCTCCATCCTGTCGTCGCTGGCGGTCATTCCGGTGGCGCTGACGCGCTCGGCCCAGCCGGCGCCGCTCGCCATCGTGCGCTTCAATCCGCTGCCGCTCTATCGTGCCGCCCCCGTCGGCATCATCGGCGTCTTCCTCGTCGGCGTCGCCAACGGAGCGTTCTGGTCTCTGGGGCCGCTGTTTGCCACCGGCAACGGGCTGAGCGTAGACGATGCCGCGATCTTCATGAGCCTCGCCGTGCTGGCGGGCGCCCTGAGCCAGTGGCCGGCCGGCCAGATTTCCGATCACTTCGACCGCCGCAAGGTGCTGGCGGTGCTGCTGGTCTTTTCCGCCGCCAGCGGCTTCGCGCTGTGGAAGGCGCCGATGCATCCGACGACGCTGATGATCCTCGGCATCGTCTTCGGCGCCCTGACCCTGCCCGGCTATTCGCTGGCCGCCGCCCATGCCTATGACAAGACACCGGCCGGCGGCTATGTGCAGACCGCGACGACAGTGCTGCTTTCAAACGGCGTCGGCTCCATTTTCGGCCCGGCTCTGGCTTCGGTCATGATGGGGCACCTCGGCCCGTCGTCGCTTTTTCTGTTCACGGCGGTAGTGCAGCTCGTGCTGTTCGCCTACATCCTGATACGCATCGCCGTGCGTCATCCGACGCCGAAGCCGGAGAAGACGACCTTCGACATGCCCGCAACCGCGCCCGTGGCGGGGCCTATTCCGCCCGCAAGCCCGGACAAGGGTCCCGCCGGCCCGGCGGCATGATTGCCGGCACGCCCCCGCCAGTTCAGGAACGACGCACAATGGCCAACCCGACACCCGCCCGCCCCAACCCGACACGCAAAGTGCTGTGGATCGGGGCCGCGGTGATATTGCTCATGGCAGGCTGGGGCACGCTCGGCTGGTACCTGACCGGCGGCTTCAAGATGGCCCATGAGATGCCGTCGGTCGGCGGGCCGTTCGAACTGATCGGCACGGATGGGCAGACCGTCACGGACCGGGATTTCGCCGGCAAGCCGCGCGCCATGTTCTTCGGCTTCACCTATTGCCCGGACGTGTGCCCCACCACCCTCGCCGATGTCGGGACATGGCTGAAGGCACTGGGCGACAAGGCCGACGACATCCGCTTCATCTTCGTTTCCATCGATCCGGAACGCGATACGCCCCAGTTGATAAAGGACTATCTCTCCGCCTTCGATCCGCGCATCACCGGCCTCACCGGCTCGGTGCAACAGGTGGATGCGATCAAGCGCAACTATCGCGTCTATGCCAAGAAGGTGCCGACGGAAGACGGCGACTACACCATGGACCACACCGCCGGCGTCTATCTCTTCGACAAGAACGGCACTTTCGCCGGCACCGTCGACTATACCGAGCCTGCGGAAACGGCGGTCAAGAAGATCGAGGCCGTTCTCAACTGAGACACAGGCCTCGCCGGTGAAACAAAAAAGCCGCCGCCGGAACAATTCCGGCGGCGGCTTTTTTTTCAACGCAGCGGACAAACGATC
>DAIPYB010000085.1:0-9144 GCA_036782955.1 Pseudoxanthobacter sp.
TGATCGGTTCCGGCGCCAAGGACCTCATCCACGCCCTGTTCGGCCTTGCCCGCCCGACCGGCGGCCGGGTGCTGGTCAGGGGTGAACCCGTATTTTCCGCCTCGCCGGTGGCGGCGGCCGGCCGCCATCTGGCGCTCGTGCCGGAGGATCGCCGACGCCACGGCGTGGCGCTGGGCCTGTCCGTGCGCGAGAACGCGACGCTTGCAGGACTGAAACGCTTCACCCGCCTAGGCCTGATCGACCGGCGCGCGGAAGCAGATGCGGTGGACGAGGTCATCCGCCGGCTGCAGATCAAGACCGCCGGCCGCGAGGCCCTCGTCGGGTCACTCTCCGGCGGCAACCAGCAGAAGGTCGCCATCGCCAAGTGGCTCGGCCGCGACACCGCGATCTACCTGCTCGACGAGCCCACCGTCGGCGTCGATATCGCCGCCAAGGTCGAAATCTACACCCTGATCGGCGAACTCGCCGCGCGCGGCGCGGCCATCGTCGTCCTGTCGTCCGACCTTCAGGAACTGGCCGGCATCGCGGACCGCGTGGCCGTGCTGTTCCGCGGGCGCCTGACGCGCACCTTCGATGCGGGCGAGATCACCGCCGATGCCCTTCTGGCCGAGGCAACGGGTTCACGGGAGGCATCGCGCCATGTCGGCTGAACGCACCATGTCGGTTGAAATCGATTATTCCGCGCCTCTGGGCGACGAGGCGCCGCCGCAGGCACGTGCGGCCCGCGGCGCAGTGGCGGCCGCCATATTGCGTTATGGTGCGCTCGCCACCTTTGTTGCCGTGTTCGTGGTGTTCGCGGCAACCGCGCCCTATTTCTTCTCGCTGCTGAACCTCGGCAACATCCTTGCCCAGTCGGCCGTTCTCGGTGTGCTGGCCATCGGCCTCACCGTCGTCATCATCGCCGGCGGCTCCAATGTCGTCACCGGCGGCATCGACCTGTCGCTCGCCGCCAACATGGGCCTCAGCGCCGCCGTCTACGCCAGCGTGCTGACGGCGGGCTTCGGCGACGGCATCGCCATCGTGGCGGCGCTCGGCACCGGTCTCGTCATCGGCGCGGTCAATGCCGGCGCCGTGGTGGTGGCCGGCATCGTGCCGCTGCTTGCCACTCTGGCGGTCATGAATGTGGTGGCCGGCGTCGAACTGGTTTTGACACAGAACACCGTCATTCCCGCCATCAGCGATTTTCTGCAGACGATTTCGGCGGGCTCGGTCCTTGGCCTGCCGGTGCTGGCGGTCGTGCTGGTCGCCGTCACCCTCGTCTTCGCGCTCGTCATACAGGCGACACCGTTCGGGCTGCGGCTCTATGCGGCGGGCGAGTTCCCCGAAGCCGCCCGCGCGGCCGGCCTGCCGGTGTGCCGGCTGGTAGCCGGCTCGTTCCTCATCAGCGGATTTTGCGGCGGCCTCGCGGGCATCCTGAATGTCGCCTATCTCAGCGGCAGCAGCACCGGAGCCGGCGAAATGCTGCTGCCAGTGGTGGTGACCGCGCTGCTCGGCACCGTCTTTTCCCGGCGGCTCGTTCCCACCATCGGCGGCACCTTCCTCTCGGCGCTGTTTGTTGGCGTGCTCCTGAACGGCTTCCAGCTTCTCGGCCTCTCCAGCACGCTCGTCAGCGGCGTGCAGGGTCTGCTCATCCTCACTGTCGTTTCCGCTACCACCCTGATCCGCCGGGAGAACGCCTGACATGACCGCCACAGCTATCGCCGCGGCCCGGCCGCGCCCGCCGGTGCTGGCAATCGTCACGCGTTCGGCGCTGCTCGTGGCTCTCGCCGTGGTGTTCGCGCTGTTCTCGGCGCTCTCGCCCGGCTTCCTTTCCGCCGCGAACCTGACCAGCGTGCTCGTCAACAATTTCACCTTGCTGGCAATCGTTTCGCTGGCAATGACGTTCGCGGTCGCAGCCGGCGGCATCGACCTGTCGGTCGGCACGGCGGTGGATTTTGCGTCCTTCGCGTTCGTCAGCCTCGTGCTGGCGGGCCAGCCTGTGTGGCTGGCTCTGCTGGCCGGCCTCGGTGGCGGCGCACTGGTGGGGCTGTTCAACGCCCTTCTCATCTCAGGCATCGGCGTATCGCCGTTTCTGGCCACGCTGGGCACGCTGTTCGTGGGGCGCAGCGTGCAACAATTGCTGACCGATGGCGGCAATCCGGTCTATCTGCCGCCCGCCGGCGTTTCCGAAGCCTTCCGCTTTCTCGGCCACGGCACGCTTGCGGGCTTTCCGGTGCCGCTCGCGGTGGCGCTTGTGCTGGGGCTTGCGAGCTTCGTCATTCTCAGCCGCAGCAGCTTCGGGCGGCAGGTGACGGCAGCCGGCATCGAGGCGGAGGTGGTGCGCTATTCCGGCCTGCGTCTGCGCGCCGTCATTGCCGCCACCTATGTGCTGGCCGCGCTGATCGCTGCGGTCGCCGGCCTGATCCTGACGGCAACCGTCACCGTCTATATTCCGTCCTCCGGCAACGCCTTCCTGCTCAATGCCATCGGCGCCACCTTCATCGGCACCACGCTGAACCGCCACGGCCGCCCCAACGTGCCCGGCACGCTGATCGGCGTTCTTCTGCTGGCCATCGTCTCCAATGGCCTGCTGCTCAGCGGCCTCAATTTCTACTGGCAGCAGGTCGGCACCGGACTTCTCATTTTCTCGGTACTGGCCCTCAGCTTCGCCGGACGGCGGGCGCTCAGGTAAAGGCCAGCTTAGGTCCGGCGGCAAGCGTGTTGCTGACGGTGCAGAGTTGTTCCGCCTCCTCAAGAATGGCGGTCCGCTCCTCCGGGGTCACGTCGCCGGTCACCACCAGCCGCAGGGTGATGGTCTCGACACGCGAGGGACCTTCAGGCGCCTTCTCGCCGGCAACCTCGACCCGGATTTCCCCGATGCGCCCAATCACGCCCTGCCGCGTGGCAGCGTGGCGGGCGCTGAGCGTCAGGCACGCGGCAAGCGACGCATACAGCAGGTCAAGCGGATTGAAGCCCGGCTCGTTTACCCCTGTCGCCACCGTCAGCGCACCGCCCGTGGGCGTGACGATGGAAACCGCCTCGCGCGCTTTCGCGCTGGCGGTGGCGCCGGTGGTGCGGGTGCGCAGAGTAACCATGCCTGAAACGTCCTCCGAACCGGCGGAATGCCGGCAACAATGACAATTGTTGCCGCCGCCCGGACAGGATGGCAAACCCCACCCTTGCAAAAAATGGGATAAAATCAGGTCGTTTGCCGCGCATCCCGGCAGCGGGCGAAAATTCATGCCCCCGGCGTCCCCGCCGTCTTCATACGGGCCACCCGACGGCGCAGGAAACCCGGATACCATGCCGTGAACGCTGCGGTTGCCACGAGGAGCCCATGGCTGGCTACATCGAATATCCAGCCATGGGCGCCGCTACCACCGGCAAGCATACGGACGAACGCCAGCAGCGTGTTGACGGCAAAGACCGCCGCCCACACGCTGGCGATCACCACATTGGCGCGAATGAAAGCCGGTGCGCGCCAAAGGGCAGGATCGGTGTGCTGGCGGGCATAATCCAGCGTGAACGGCCGACCGGCGGCAATCGTGGCCCATGCCGCGAGTGCAAGCGTGCCGTTCGCCAGCACGCCCAGATGGCGCAGCATCCACAGACTGTCGAAACCGATGATCGCCACCGCGGCGACAGCGAAGAAGGCAAGCCCCGCCCACAGGATGATGCCCCGGTGCAGGCCAAGCACGCCCATGATGATGCTGAAGGCCAGCGCCGCAGCAAGCCCGATCTTTACCCGCAGCAGGCTGCCCTGCGCGATCAGCAGAAAGGCGATCCACGGCGCGAAACCCGCGACGAGACGCAGAAACATCATCGGCCCGCTCCCTGATCCCGGCTATCGCCGACCCGCCGTCACACATCCCGCAGCCGGCCCGGCGGCGACAGGATATCCGTCAAATCCGGCTCTTGCGCGGGCCTTCATTATCCCGATAATTCCGCCCTGAGGCTTGCGGCCGGGAGAAACAGGCACGGTGGGCGGAGATCGGGATTTTGCGCGCCGGCCGTTTCGCGGCAGCCTTTCGGACTCCGACCTGCGGCTGTTGCGGGTTTTTCGCACCGTGGTCGATTGTGGGGGCTTCTCGGCCGCCGAGGTCAGCCTCAACAAGTCGAAATCCGCCATCAGCCTCGATATTTCCAATCTGGAAAGCCGGCTGGGAGCCAAGCTCTGCCAGCGCGGGCGGGCGGGTTTCGCCCTGACCGACGAAGGCCAGCTCGTCTATCTCGCCGCACTGCAGCTTTTCACCGATCTCGACAAATTTCGCGATCGCGTCAGCGCCGGCATGCGCCATCTCACCGGCAGCATCTCGGTGCTGTTGCTGGACAATCTGGTCTCCGTCGCCGAGGCTCCGCTGGTGGCGGCACTCGCCGAATTTGGCCGCCGGCATCCGCGTGTCGAATTGCATGTGGAATCGGTTTCCGCCTCCGGCCTCGAGCGCGGCATTCTGGAAGGCGATGCAGAACTTGGCATCTCGGTGGTGCCGCGGCCCGTGGCAACGCTGGAGATGATGCCGCTGTTCCGCGAGGAGCTGCGGCTCTATTGCGGCAAAGGGCATCCGCTTTTCGCGGTGCCGGAGCCGGGAGCAGACGAGATCATCCGCCATCCGCTGGTGGAGCCCTCGACCACCGACGATCCGGCCTTCATGGCGCTGGTCGGCGGCTTCCCCATCTCCAGCCGGGCCGGCAGTCTCGACACCCGGATCCTGCTGATCCTGAGCGGCCTGCACCTCGGTTTCCTGCCACCGCATTATGCGGCGCGCTGGGTACAACGCGGAGAACTGCGGGAGCTGGCCCCGCAGACCTTCTCGTCCAGCAACATGTTCCATCTCATCCTGAAGAAGTCCGCCCGACAGACCGCTGCCGCCGAGGCGCTGACGAAGATCCTGCTGCGCACCTTCAGGGCGGTGGCGCCGGGCGGACACATCGCCAGCCCGGCGGATTGACGGTTCCGGGTCACAACACCGCCGGTTCGCCTTGCAGCGCCTGCCAGCGCGCCTCGACCATGGCGCGGATCTGCAGTGCCTCCTGCCGGCGGTCGGAGAGTTCCTCGCCGCGGGCATCCGTCATGGCGTATTCCGGTGGCCCCAGCTCGCACAGGAAAATCGCCGTGTCATCCGGCCCGGCCCTTTCGCGCCAGCCGGCAAGGCCTTCGGTCCACCAGTCAAGAAAAGTCGCCACCCACTTGGCATGCTGCGGAAAGGCAATCGGCAACTGAACCTGATTGCGCGAGGCAACGCGCCCCTGAAAGCTGTCGCAGCGCGCGAGCACCCGCGAGATCAGTGCTTTATATTCAGGCCGGATCGGATGAAGCATCTCGCGGTTGACCACATAATGCGACAGGTCCGCCGCCATGCGCATTTCCGGAACGGCATCGAGCAACTGTACCGCGGCGAACAGGTCGTTGGTGATGCAGTCGCGGTGCGTCTCGAACTGCAGCGGCATCCCCTCCTGCCGCGCCACGGCCAGCCATTCACGAATAACCGGAATCATGCCCGCCACGCTGAGCGGCATGACCTGCCCGATGACGATCATGAACGGCGAGCCGATCTCCTTCGCCAGCCGGATCGCCGGGCGCAGATCCTCGATCGACTTCGGAAAGGCCGTCAGCAGGCCCTTCAGGCCGGTGCGGGCAAATTCCGGCACCGTGGCACGCGCCTCATCCAGCGTCATAGCACCGAGATCGATTGCCATGCCTTGATAGCCGTCGGCCTTCGTCTCATCGAAGCGCACAGCCACCGGTCGCTCCGGCACGCCCGGCTGGCGTCGTTCGGTGGCCCAGAGCGACTGGTAGAACTCAAGTTTCTGCATAGGTGTCGGCTCTCAGGCTTCGATCTTCAGGCCGGTCGGATCGTCCGGCGCGGCGGGAGCCGATGGAGAGAGGTCGGTGTCGTCGCCGATCCACACCCGGTCATCGGGGTAGTCTGCTTCCGTGCGCCCCTCGGAGAAGGCGCGTACGACGGCGGACTGAAAGCCGAGATAAGTCATTTCCTGCGGTCGCCGCCCCTTGGCGGTGAAGATGGTGCGATGCAGGGCCTTGAGGCGCCAGAACGGCACGCCGGGAAAAGCATGATGGGCGGTATGATACTGCATCTGCCAGCAGACCCAGCGCATCGCGGCATTCGTGCGGGTGGAACGGGTATTGAGCGAGATATCGTCCACATGCGGCAGGCCGAGATGTTCGATGGTGTTCTGCAACTGGTGCACCACCTTCGTCAGCATCATCGGCGCCAGCCAATAGAGAACGGCGATCCAGCTTTGGAAGACCACCGACAGCACGGCAATGGCAACATAGCCCGCCAGATGCCAGCGCGCCTCGCGGATGACATCCGGCTTGCGGGAATCGGGAATGTAGTTCTCGGTGACGATGCCGAAGGAGAAGCGCACGACACGACGTATGCGACTGTACCAGTAGGTTGGTCCCAGCATCCACAACAGATAGGACGCCAGCGAATAGTGCGGGCGCTGCAACTCGCCATCCTTGCCCCAGATATTGGTGTAGCGATGATGGGCGAAATGCTGGATCTGATCGAAGTCGCGCGGATAGATCAGGATGAAGCCGAGGATGCGGCCGAAAATCTCATTCAGCTTCTTGGTCCTGAAGACGGTCCAGTGGCTCATCTCATGCTGGGCGGCATAGAGAAAATTGATCAGGACGCCCTGCGCGAGAAAGGCCGGCACGACCAGCCACGTGCCCCGGAACCAGACCATGAGCGCCGTCGTAACGGCAATGGCGCCGAGATGACTGCCAAGCTGCAGAAAGCCCGCCAGATCGGACTTTGCCGAAAGCGTGCGCAGTTCCTGCGGCGAAATCATCTCTTTGCGGCCGAAGACCTCGTCCATCGCGTCGTCCCTGAATGATCCGGCAGAAGAGAAAGGAACCGGCGATATCCGGCCGGCCCGTGGCTTTGTCCGAACTATCGCAGGGCCTTCGCCGCCGCGCGTTCCCCAAGTCTGAAAACTCACTTGAGCAAACGCAAAACCAAGGCCGGCACCGGCTTCAGATCACGGCGTGCCGCAGGCACAGCATCAGGCCGATGACGGCGATCATCAGCAGCGGCCAGAAACGGGCAACGAAAGCGGCAAGCCCGCCGGCAAAGTCATCCCCCGCGCCAAGACGGGCGAGTGTGGGATCGAGTTCAAAATGCATCGGGCGGTTTCTCCCTCACCGTCCGGGGGCCACCGGCCTCACCGGGTCTGCATGCATCTTCTCAAGCAGGATTCGGGCCAGAACCTTCGATGAACGGCCGCAGCCGCGCGATACCGTCGCCAAGCCCGTCCAGCACCGCGCGCACCCGTGTCACGGCCCTGAGGTCGGGGTGGGTCAGCAGCCAGAGATCGGTCGCCAGCTCGGGTTCTGGCGGGGCCAGCCGCTGCAACTGCGGCCGCGCATCGCCCACGAAACAGGGCAGGTATCCGATGCCGATGCCCGCCTCGATCGCATCCGCCATGCCGCTCACGGTGTTGATGCGGCAGACGGCGGCAGCCTCGCCCGCCTGCCGCGCAAGAAAGCCGGTCACCGGCAGGTCCGCCAGATCCGATCCCGGCACGACCCGGCGGGCCGCGCCCGCGCCTGCGACCCCGGCGCGACCATAGAGAGCCCATGCAATGGTCGCCAGCCGGCGGCCGACAAGGGTCTCCGGTGGCGTGCGGGTCGCGCGGATGGCGATGTCGGCATCGCGCCGCGACAGGTTCGCGGCCGGGTTGCCAAGCACGAGATCGAACCGCAACTGGCCATGGCGGGCGGCAAGCCCGGCAATGAGCGGCACCAGCAATGTCAGCAAGGTGTCGCTGGTGGCGATCCGCACCTCGCCCGCCGGCTCCGGCGCACCACCTTCCAGCCGGGCCAGCACCGCCACGGTGTCCTGTTCGATCCGTGCCGCAAGGGCCACCAGCGCCTCTCCGGCGGGGGTCGGGACATAACCGCTGCGATGGCGCTCGAACAGCGCCTGCCCCAGCAGGCCCTCGATGCGTCCCAGCCGGCGAAATGCGGTGGAAGGATCAATGCCCAGCCGGTGCGCCGCCCCCGGCAAGCCCCCTGAGGCGGCAATTACCAACAACAGGCGCAGGTCATCCCAGGCAAGATCGCCCATGGCAGGGTCCATCGCGGTTCGCTCCGGCGGCTGGCTTCTTCATTGGCATCAACGCAAAATAATATTGCATGAATGCGCCTTTACCATTGCATCAATGCACGCAACTTACCATGGCGCAACGATCCGGAACGCCTATCTTAACGCCAGCAACAACGGATGCCGGCGCCGCCGCCATGACTTCCGATCCGGACCAGAGCAGGTCCGCGTCGCGCGGCATCGACATCCCGGCATGTATTTATGGGCAAGGAGGGCTTCTCCATGACGTCCCGCGGACTGCATCACGTTACCGCCATTGCCGGCGCGGCGAAAAGGAACCTCACGTTCTATACGGATATCCTTGGCCTCCGGCTGGTGAAGAAGACCGTCAACTTTGACGACCCCGGCACATATCACTTTTATTTCGGCGATGAGGCCGGTTCGCCGGGCACCATTCTCACCTTTTTCCCGTGGGCCCACGTCGCACCGGGTCGTCTGGGCATCGGCGAAACGCAGGAGACCGTGTTCCGCGTGCCGGAGGGCGCGATCGGCTGGTGGCTGCAGCGACTGGTGGAAAAAGGCGTGCCGCATGGCAATCCCGAGCGGCGCTTCGGCGAAACCGTCCTGCCGTTCCGCGATCCGGATGGCCTGCGTCTTGCGCTGGCGGCAGTGCCGGGCGCGGAGACAGAGCCGGCATGGCACAGCGGCCTGCCGGCCGATGTCGCCATTCGGGGTTTCCATTCGGTCAGCCTGCTTCTGGAGCGGGCGGCGCCGACCGGGGCGATCCTGACCGATGTGCTCGGCTTCACCGAGGCTGGACGGGAAGGCACGGTGGTGCGCTACCGCGCGGGCGATACGGCCATCGGCGGCATTCTCGATATCCGCGAGGCCGGCGGCTTCCTGCCGGCGCGGATGGGCGGTGGCTCGGTTCACCACATCGCCTTCCGGGCAGCGGACGATGCCGATCAGGCGGCAATGGTGCGGCGCCTTGCCGAGAACCACCGTCTGGCGACGACCGAGCAGCGCGACCGCAACTATTTCCGCTCGGTCTATTTCCGCGAGCCGGGCGGCGTGCTGTTCGAGATCGCCACCG
>DAIPYB010000086.1:0-8825 GCA_036782955.1 Pseudoxanthobacter sp.
ATGTTCTATGACGTGAAGCCGGACGTGATCCTCGGCGGCGGCTCTGCCTATTTCCTGCCCAAGAGCACGCCGGGCTCCAAGCGCAAGGACGATATCGACTATATCGCCCGCTTCAAGGACGCCGGTTATCCGTTCGTGGCCGACAAGCACGAACTGGCCAAGGTTGCCGCCGAGCCGGGCACGGAGAAGGTGCTGGGCCTGTTCTCCACCGGCAACATGGAAGGCACCGTCAACATGAAGCTGGGTCTGGAAGGGGCGAAGAAGTTCCCCGATCAGCCGAGCGAAGTGGAGATGATGAACGCCGCGTTGAACATCCTTGAGAAAAACAAGGATGGCTTCTTCCTGATGGTCGAAGGCGCGCTTATCGACAAGTATGAGCATCCGCTCGATTTCGACCGCGCCATCGTCGAGACCATCACCTTCGACAAGCTGGTCGGCATCGCGCAGGAGTATGCGAAGAAGCACCCCGATACGCTGGTCATCGCCACCGCTGACCACACTCACGGCGTGTCGATCATCGGCACCATCGACGATGACAAGCCGGGCACCGTGGTGACGGAAGTGACCGACAACGCCAAGGTGACCGGCTCGGAGACGATCACCCCCGGCATTGCCATGCGCGAGAAGGTGGGCGTCTACCAGGACGCCGGCTTCCCGAACTACAAGGACAGCGACGGCGACGGCTATCCGGACACCATCGATGTCAGCCGCCGTCTGGCCGTCTTCGCCAACAACTACCCGGACTATTACGAGACCTTCCGTCCGAAGATGGACGGCACCTTCGTGCCGGCCGTGAAGAACGAGAAGGGCGAGTACGTGGCCAACGAAGCCTACAAGAACGTGCCCGGCGCGGTGCTGCGCATCGGCAACACGCCGCGTTCGGAAGACACCGGCGTCCACGCCGTGGACGACGTGGTGCTGCAGGCGCAGGGCCCGGGTTCGGAAATGCTCCACGGCTACATGGAGAACTCCGACGTGTACCGCGTCATGGCCGATGTCTTCGCCCTCGGCGTGAAGAACTGATCCGGCGCGTGACCCTGTCCGCGGGGCCGGCCTTTCGGGCCGGCCCCGTTTTCCTTTTTCCGATTCCGTGCGGGAGATGACGGCGATGGCGGGCAATGGCGTGGAACTCAGCCGGCGCGGCTTTCTGGCATTCGGCGGCGCCGGTCTCGTCGCTCTGGCCGCAAGCCCGCCTGCCCGGGCTGCCCTGCCGCAGCTCGGTTTCAATGAGCTTTATGCGAAGATCAGCGTCACCGGTCTCACCCTGTCCGACAAGCTGAAGGCCCTGACCGGCCAGCGCATCGCCATGCGGGGCTTCATGGCACCGCCGCTGAAGGCGGAGGCGAAGTTCTTCGTGCTGTCCTCCACGCCGTTGTCGATCTGCCCGTTCTGCTCGTCCGATGCCGACTGGCCGGAGGATATCGTCGTCGTCTACCTGAACGAGAAGCAGACTTTCGTGCAGTACAACGCGCCCATCGATGTCGAGGGTGCGCTTGAGGTTGGGTCGTGGACCGACCCCGAGACCGGCTTCGTCAGTCTCATCCGCCTCACTTCAGCCCGCTTCGCGCTGGCCTGAGGGGGGCGGGCCATGCTGTCGCTTCGTCTTGAAGGCGTCCGGCTTTCCTTTCCGGGCCTTGGAGCGCCGGTGCTCGATATCGCGCGGCTCGATATCGCGTCCGGTGAAACGGTTGCCGTCACCGGGCCGTCGGGGTCGGGCAAATCGACCCTCATCAACGTCATCACCGGTCTTGAGCGACCGGATGCCGGCCGGGTGCTGTGGGGGCGCAGCGATCTGGCGGCGATGGGCGAGGCTGCGCGCGATCGCTGGCGGGCGGAGAACATCGGCCTCGTCATGCAGGATTTTCATCTCTTTGCCGGCCTCAGTGCGCTTGAGAACGTGCTGCTGCCGGCTCGCCTGCGGGCCTTCCGGCTGAAGCAGGGGACGGACCGGCGCGCGCTTGCGCTGCTTGAGCGCGTCGGCATCGTCCGGCCGGAACAGGCGGTTGAGACGCTGTCGCGCGGTGAGATGCAGCGCGTAGCCATGGCGCGCGCGCTGCTGCGCCGGCCGAAGGTGATCGTGGCCGACGAGCCGACCGCCAGCCTCGATGCCGCGGCCGGCGAGGCCGTTGCCGGCCTGATGGCCGATCTTGCCGCCGAGGAACGCGCGATGCTGATCGCGGTCACCCATGACGATCGTCTGGCGCGGCGCATGGCCCGCGTCATTCGTCTCGAAGCCGGCCGGGTCGTCGCGGACCGGGCAGCGGAGCAGACGGCATGATCCCCTTTCATCTCATCGCGGCTGATCTCCGGCGGCTCTGGGTCGGGGGCGTGGTGATCGTGCTGCTGATCGCCTTTGCCACCGCCCTCGGCGTGGCGGTGACGCTGCAGGAGCGCGCGCTGCGGCTCGGCAGCGCGCGGGCGGCGGACCGCTTCGATCTCGTCGTGGGCGCGCCGGGCAGCGAAACCCAACTGGTGCTGTCATCGGTATTCCTGCAGCCGGCGCCGCTGCCGCTCTTGCCCGGCGCGGTGCTGGCGAAGCTTTCGGCCGACCCCCGCGTGGCGTGGGCCGCGCCGGTCGGCTTCGGCGACAGTTTCGAGGGGCTGCCGGTGGTGGGCACCACGGCTGAGTTCGTCGCTGCCGGCGGCAGGCTGCCGGAAGGGCGCCTGTTCGCGGCTCTCGATGAGGCCGTTGTCGGCGCGGGCGTGAACCTTGCCATGGGCGATATCGTGAAGCCCATGCACGGCCTTGCCGGCGAAGGTGGCCACACCCACACCGAACTCGCCTATACCGTGACCGGCCGCATGGCGCCGACCGGGACCCCGTGGGACCGGGCCATTCTGGTGCCCATCGAGGCGGTATGGCGCATTCACGGTCTCGGCGGGCACCATCACGACGAGGACGAGGAGGCTGGCCACGATGAGGCCGCGCACGGCGCCGGCGAGCACCACGACCATGAACATGACCACGATGCGGCACCGGATCATCTCGGGCCTCCGTGGGCGGCGGATATTCCCGGCGTGCCGGCCATTCTGGTGAAGCCGAAATCCATCGCGGATGCCTATCGCCTGCGCCATGACTACCGCCGTGCGCCCGGTACGCTGGCGGTGTTTCCGGCGGAAGTCCTGACCCGGCTCTATGCCACGCTTGGCGATGTGCGCTCGGTGCTCACCGTGATCGCTCTCGGCACCGAGGCTCTGGTGGCGGCGGCGGTGATGCTGGTGACGGTGGTGCATCTGGCGCAGCGCCGCCGTCAGATCGGCGCACTGCGGGCACTGGGGGCGCCGCGGCTGGCGATTTTCGCGCTGGTATGGGTGGAAATACTGGCGCTGGTGGCGGCCGGCATCGCGTTGGGCTTCGCTCTCGGCTATGTCGCGGCGCGGGTCATTTCCGCGGCACTGACGGGGCAGAGCGGCGTATCGCTGCCGGTGGAGTTCGCCGCCTCCGACTGGGGGTTTGCCGGGTTGCTGCTGCTTGTCGCCGCCGTCATCGCGGCGGTGCCGGCCGCGCTTGCCTATCGCCAGCCGGCGGCGGCGGCCCTGCGCGGATAGAGGCGGCCGTTCGCGGGCGCCCCTACAGCGTGCCCGCGGCCGCGCGGATCCAGCGCGTAAAGGCCCGCACCAGCGACGAGCCGGCCCGCTGCTCGTGATAGACGATGAAATAGGCCTTGTCGGTGGAAAGCGGCAGATCGAACAGGATCTCCAGCCGGCCGGATTTCAGTTCCTCTTCCACCAGAAAGCGTGGCACCAGCGCCACGCCGAGGCCGGCGACGGCGGCCTGCGCGATCATGGAGAACTGCTCGAAGCGCGGTCCGCGCCTTGCAGGCGAGGAATCGAGCCCCGCTCTCTCGAACCAGTCCCCCCAGGCGGTCGGCCGGGTGCTCTGGTGCAGCAGCGTCACGCGGGCGAGGTCGGCCGGCCGGTCGAGGGAATGGCGCGCGCGAAAGCCGGCGCCGACCACCGGCACCATTTCCTCGCGCATCAGCGGCTCGCAGATCGCCCCCGGCCATGTCGGCGCGCCGAAATGGATGACGGCGTCGAACGGCTCCGCTCCCAGATCGAACGGCGTCAGGCGCACGGTGAAGTTCACCGTCACGTCCGGGTGCGCCTCCAGAAAGTCCGGCATGCGCGGCATCAGCCAGCGGGTAGCGAAGGTGGGCAGCACGGCGAGGTTCAGCGTGCCCGCGCCGCCGGCGAAGGCCGAGACGCGGTGGGTGGCTTCGGTCAGGTCATGAAGCAGGCGGGTCACGTCGCTGAAATAGAGCCGCCCGGCATCGGTCAGCACCACGCGCTGGCGCACGCGCTCGAACAGCATCACGCCGGTCAGGTCTTCGATCTGGCGGATCTGCCGGCTGACGGCGCCTTGCGTGAGGTTCAGTTCGGTGGCCGCGCGCGAAAAACTGCCGTGCCTTGCCGCGCTATCAAAGGCCAGCAACGCGGCAATGGAAGGCAGGCGTGCCCGGCTCATGGCTGCGGAACCGGTGCCGCGCGCACGGCTGCGGCGGCGGTATTGTCGGATCGCGGTGGTGCCGGGTCATTCCAAAAGCTCATGATCCTTTGACAACATATCGCTTTACGGCGCCACAAGGCGCGGAAATATTTGCCCCCTGACCCGGCCCGGCCGGCATGGATGGAAGGAACGATCATGAGCGCGGAAACCGCAGGCGCCCTCGCGACGGAGACGGCGGAACTTCTTTCCCGGCTGGGTGTGGACCCCGCTGCGCTTTCCGGCGGAACGCTCGTCGTTTCCTCTCCCATCACCGGTGAGGAAATCGCCCGTCTCGCCGAAGCCACTCCGACGGATGCCGCGCGGGTCGTGGCCGAGGCTCACGAGGCCTTTCTGGCCTGGCGCAAGGTGCCGGCGCCACGCCGCGGCGAACTGATCCGCCTGCTTGGCGAGGAACTGCGGGCGGCGAAGGCCGATCTCGGTCGCCTTGTCACCATCGAAGCCGGCAAGATCGTCTCCGAAGGTCTCGGCGAAGTACAGGAGATGATCGATATCTGCGATTATGCGGTCGGCCTGTCGCGGCAGCTGTTCGGCCTGACGATCGCCACCGAGCGCCCGAACCACCGCATGGCCGAGACGTGGCATCCGCTGGGACCGGTGGGTGTCATCACCGCGTTTAATTTCCCCGTGGCGGTATGGTCGTGGAACGCAGCCATCGCACTGGTGTGCGGAGACTCCGTCATCTGGAAGCCGTCGGAGAAGACCCCGCTCACCGCGCTTGCAGTGACGGCGCTGTTCGAGCGTGCGGCGAAGCGTTTCGGCGGCGTGCCGGCCGGACTTGCCGGCCTGATCATTGGTGGCCGCGAGGCCGGAGAGGTGCTCGTCGGTGATGCCCGCGTTCCGCTGGTGTCCGCCACCGGCTCCACCGCCATGGGCCGCGCCGTGGGGCCGCTCCTGGCCGCCCGTTTCGCCCGCGCGGTTCTGGAACTGGGCGGCAACAACGCCGCCATTGTCGCGCCCTCCGCCGATATCGATCTCACCGTGCGCGCGGTTGCCTTTGCCGCCATGGGCACCGCCGGCCAGCGCTGCACCACGCTGCGCCGCCTCATCGTGCATGACAGCATCTACGATGCCCTCGTTCCCCGCCTGCGCGCGGCCTACGCCTCGGTCAGGGTGGGCGATCCGCGTGCGGCGGGCACGCTGGTCGGGCCGCTGATCGACGAGGCGGCTTATCTCGCCCACGAGCGGGCCCTTGAGGGCGCGCGCAGCCACGGGGCGGAAATCACCGGCGGCGAGCGCGTGGCGGTGGGCGAGGGGCTGGCGAGCTTCTATGTGCGCCCGGCGCTGGTGGAAATGCCGGCGCAGGCCGGCCCGGTGCTGGAGGAGACCTTCGCGCCGATCCTCTATGTGCTGCGCTATTCCGATTTCGCCGAGGCCGTGGCGCTGAATAACGGCGTGCCGCAGGGCCTGTCCTCGTCGGTCTTCACCAACGACCTGCGCGAGGCGGAAACCTTCCTGTCCGATATCGGTTCCGATTGCGGCATCGCCAATGTCAACATCGGCCCTTCGGGCGCGGAAATCGGCGGTGCATTCGGCGGCGAGAAGGAAACCGGCGGCGGCCGCGAGGCGGGCTCCGATGCGTGGAAGGGCTACATGCGCCGGGCGACCAACACCGTCAATTACGGCAAGGACCTGCCGCTGGCGCAGGGCGTGACGTTCGATATCGGCTGACCGGCCAGACAAATAATCCGGATAAGGGGAGCCACGCGATGGCGGGCATTGACGCAAAAGGCGCCCATGGCAAGGACATGGGCTCGTTCGAATGGGAAGATCCCTTCCTGCTCGAAGACCAGCTTGAGGAAGAAGAGCGGCTGGTGCGCGATGCCGCCAAGGCATATGCGCAGGAAAAGCTGCTGCCGCGCGTGACCTCCGCCTATGAGGAAGAGCGTTTCGACCGCGAGATCATGAACGAGATGGGCGAACTCGGCCTGCTCGGTCCCACAATTCCGGAGGAATATGGCGGGGCGGGCGTCGGCTATGTCGCCTACGGCCTGGTGGCGCGCGAGGTGGAGCGGGTCGATTCCGGCTATCGCTCTGCCATGAGCGTGCAGTCCTCGCTGGTGATGCATCCGATCTATGCCTACGGCAGCGACGAGCAGCGTCGGCGCTACCTGCCGAAGCTGGCAAGTGGGGAGTGGATCGGCTGCTTCGGCCTGACCGAGCCGGATGCCGGCTCCGACCCCGGCGGCCTGCGCACCCGCGCGGAAAAGGTGGCCGACGGCTATCGCCTGACCGGCACCAAGATGTGGATTTCCAACGCGCCGGTCGCCGACGTGTTCGTGGTGTGGGCCAAGTCGGAAGCCCACGGCGGCGCAATCCGCGGCTTTGTGCTGGAAAAAGGCATGAAGGGGCTGTCGGCGCCGAAGATCGGCGGCAAGCTCAGCCTGCGCGCGTCCATCACCGGCGAGATCGTCATGGATGGCGTGGTGGTGGGCGAGGAGGCGCTGCTGCCGGGCGTGTCCGGCCTGCGCGGTCCGTTCGGCTGCCTCAACCGCGCGCGCTACGGCATTGCGTGGGGCGTGATGGGGGCGGCGGAAGACTGCTGGTTCCGCGCCCGCAATTATACGCTGGACCGCAAGCAGTTCGGCCGTCCGCTGGCGCAGAACCAGCTCATCCAGAAGAAACTCGCCGACATGCAGACCGAGATCGCGCTCGGCCTTCAGGCCGCGCTGCGCGTCGGCCGGCTGTTCGATGCCGGCAAGGCCGCGCCGGAAGCGGTTTCGCTCATCAAGCGCAACAACTGCGGCAAGGCGCTGGATATCGCCCGCATGGCCCGCGACATGCATGGCGGCAACGGCATCTCCGAGGAGTTTCAGGTGATCCGCCACATGATCAATCTGGAAACCGTCAATACCTACGAGGGCACCCACGATGTGCACGCCCTCATTCTCGGCCGGGCCCAGACCGGCCTGCAGGCCTTCTTCTGATCCCATCTGCTCCCGCTCGCCCTTCGGGCGGGAGCCTTTTCAGCCGTCAGGACGAGAACAGATGTCTCTTGCTGCTGGCGACGGGGCAGATGCTTCGCCGCAGGAAACCGCCGCTTCCGTCAAGCCGCTCGCCGGGGTGCGGGTGCTGGAACTCGCCCGCATTCTCGCCGGGCCGTGGGCCGGGCAACTGCTGGCCGATCTCGGCGCCGAAGTCATCAAGGTGGAGCGGCCGGAAGTGGGCGACGACACCCGCGGCTGGGGTCCGCCCTTTGTGAAGGCGGAAGACGGCGGCACGCTGGGCGCGGCCTATTTCCACGCCTGCAACCGCGGCAAGCGCTCCGTCGCCATCGATTTCGAGACGGCGGAAGGGCAGGCGCTGGTGAAGCGGCTGGCCGCGGAATCCGATGTCGTGCTGGAGAACTTCAAGGTCGGCGGCCTGCAGAAATACGGTCTCGACTACGAGGGCCTGAAGGCGGTCAACCCGCGTCTCGTCTATTGTTCCATCACCGGCTTCGGGCAGGACGGCCCCTATGCGCCGCGGGCCGGCTACGATTTCATGATTCAGGCCATGGGCGGCATCATGGATCTGACCGGCGATCCGGCCGGCGAGCCGCAGAAGATCGGCGTGGCGCTGACGGATGTGTTCACCGGCGTCTATTCGGTGGTCGGCATTCTGGCCGCGCTGCGTCGGCGCGACCTGACCGGCGAGGGCGGCCATGTGGACATGGCGCTGATGGACGTTCAGGTGGCGGTGCTGGCCAACCAGGCCATGAACTATCTCGTTTCCGGCAAGTCGCCGAAGCGCATGGGCAATGCCCACCCCAACATCGTGCCCTATCAGGTGTTTCCCGCCGCCGATGGCCATCTGGTGGTGGCGGTGGGCAATGACGGACAGTTCGCCCGCTTCTGCGCCGTTCTGGGCCGGCCGGAACTGGCGCGTGATCCGGCCTATGCCACCAATGCCGACCGGGTGGCGCACCGCGCTGAACTGGTGCCGTTGATCGCCTCGCTGACGGGGACCTTCGCCCGCGATACGCTGCTCGCCAGCCTTGAGGCGGTGGGCGTGCCGGCGGGGCCGATCAACTCGGTCGGCGAGGTCTTCGCCGACCCGCAGGTGGTTCATCGCGGCATCCGCCTCGACCTGCCGGAGGATCGTGCCGCCGGCGGCAATGTGCCTTCCGTGGCAAGTCCCATCGTGCTGGACGGCATCCGCATGGCGGCGGAAACCGCCAGCCCGCGCCTCGGCGCCGATACGCAGGCCGTTCTGGCGGCCCTCGGTGCGGCGACCGGTGCCGACAAAACCAACTGACAGCGCCTGCCCACAGGCGGACCGGCGAGAGAAACGCACCATGACGCATCCGTTCCATCCCCGCACCGGCGGGCGCATTCTGGTC
>DAIPYB010000087.1:0-8788 GCA_036782955.1 Pseudoxanthobacter sp.
TCGACGGCCAGATGTCCTTCAGGTACACCGGCTTGCCATCCGAACCCGTGCCGATCGGCTCCTTCGTCAGGTCGACCTGCAGCGATCCGGCCAGCGCATAGGCCACCACCAGCGGCGGGGAAGCGAGATAGTTCGCCTTCACGTCCGGGTTGACGCGGCCTTCGAAGTTGCGGTTGCCGGACAGCACCGCGGCGGCAACGAGGTCGGCCTTGTTGATCGCCTCGGAAATGGCCGGGGCAAGCGGGCCGGAATTGCCGATGCAGGTGGTGCAGCCGAAGCCGACCAGATTGAAGCCGAGCTGGTCGAGATCGGTCTGCAGGCCGGACTTCGACAGGTACTCCGCCACGACCTGGCTTCCGGGCGCCAGCGAGGTCTTCACCCACGGCTTGGACTTCAGGCCCTTCGCCAGCGCATTGCGGGCCAGCAGGCCGGCCGCGATCAGCACGCTCGGATTGGAGGTGTTGGTGCAGGAGGTGATGGCGGCGATCACTACGTCGCCGTTGCCGACGTCGAAATCGGTGCCGGCCACCGGAACGCGCTTGCCGGCCTCGCCGGGCTTCTTGAACTCGCCTTCAAGCGCAGACAGGAAGCCGCTCTTGGCATCCGTCAGCAGCACGCGATCCTGCGGGCGCTTCGGGCCGGCCAGCGACGGCTGCACCGAGGAGATGTCGAGTTCGAGAACGTCCGTGAACACCGGCTCCTCGGCCGACTTGCCGCGCCACATGCCCTGCGCCTTGGCATAGTCCTTGACGAGATCGATACGGTCGTCCTTGCGGCCGGTCTCCTCCAGATAGTCGATGGTTTCGCTGTCGATGGGGAAGAAGCCGCAGGTCGCGCCATATTCCGGCGCCATGTTTGCAATGGTCGCGCGGTCGGCGAGCGAAAGGTGATCGAGGCCTTCGCCGTAGAATTCGACGAACTTGCCGACCACACCCTTCTTGCGCAGCATCTGGGTGACGGTCAGCACGAGGTCGGTGGCGGTGATGCCTTCCTGCAGCTTTCCGGTCAGCCTGAAGCCGATGACTTCCGGCACCAGCATGGAGATCGGCTGGCCAAGCATGGCGGCCTCGGCCTCGATGCCGCCCACGCCCCAGCCCAGCACGCCGAGGCCGTTCACCATGGTGGTGTGGCTGTCGGTGCCGACGAGGGTATCCGGGAAGGCATAGACAACCTTCTTGCCGTCTTCCTCGACATCCTTGGTCCATACGGTCTGCGCCAGGTATTCGAGGTTCACCTGATGACAGATGCCGGTGCCGGGCGGCACGACGCGGAAATTATCGAAGGCGGACTGGCCCCACTTCAGGAAGCGATAACGCTCCTGATTCTGCTCGTATTCGCGCGCCACGTTGCGGGAGAGCGAGTCGGCGGCACCGGCATAATCCACCACCACCGAGTGGTCGATGACGAGATCGACGGGCACCAGCGGGTTGATCTTCTCAGGGTTGCCGCCGAGGTTCTTCATGGCATCGCGCATGGCGGCCAGATCGACCACCGCCGGCACGCCGGTGAAGTCCTGCATCAGCACGCGGGCCGGGCGATAGGCAATCTCGCGGTCCGAGCGGCGCTCGTTGACCCACGCCACCACGGCGCGGATGTCATCGGCGGTGACGGTGCGGCCGTCTTCGAAGCGAAGCAGGTTCTCGACGATGACCTTCAGCGAGAACGGCAGTCTGGAGATGCCGGGAAGACCGTTCTTCTCGGCCACCTTCAAGTCGAAATAGACATAGTCCTTCTTGCCGACGCTGAGCGTCTTGCGGCACTTGAAGCTGTCGAGCGATTGACTGGACACGGACGTACAATCCCTTTTTCATAAACCGGATCGGAAAATCCGGTTCGGGCTGAACGATGACGGCCGGGCACCGCCTCGGGCGAGATGTCCGGCCCCGGGGGAAGACCCGGCCCGCGGCGGCCGCGGCTGCGGCACGCCGGACGGGAGGGGGTCGGCCTCCGGCATGGCAAGGCAAGGGCTTTTCATGATCGCCGGCCCGCGACTGCGGGCGGACGGGAAAAGCAAACGGGTTGCGTGCTGCGGCGGGAAGAATGCGCGCTGGGAAGGCTGCGCGCTGCCTGTCGGAAGCGAGGCGCCGGTTTCATCGGCGCCGGAGCCGGCGGGGCGAATGGAATGCAAAACCCTGAGGCACCGGGCCGGATGAGCGGGCACAGCCTCGTGGCCGACCTCGCTGATGGCACGCCTGTATGGCCACCGCGCCGAAGCGTCGTCGCGGGTTGCAGTCTTTATATCAAATCCAGATGCGTTCGGCCAGAGCCACTCTGGAAGCATTCGAGACCGGACGGAAGAGGCGGAAGGGCGCCGGACGAGGCGCCATGGTCCGTGCGCCGGAGAGGCGAGGCTTGCAACGCGCGGGACCGCAGCGGAAACTGGCGACCGGGCAAGGCACGCGCCCCGGGGCGTGTCCGCCGCCGTTGCCGTCCTTCCGCCGCTCTGCCGCAAGCCGGCCCCGCCACCGCTCATGAAGCCGCCTCCCCGATGGAAACCTCATTCCGCATGCCCGTTTCCTCCGCCTGCCGCCGCTGCCCGCGGCGGGCGCGGGGCGGCCGATTCGCTGCTCTCATGCGAACCGCGCGGCAAAACCGATTTATTCTTCTTCCAGTTAAAGTGGGATGCGGTGCCCCCGGGGTCAATCGCGGCGAAACACGAATTGCGTGTGGCGCCGGGCCGGCACCGCGTGACCGGATGACGCGCCTGCGATGCGGAAATCCCCGATGACCGCCGGCGGCGGCCTCCACGTCTCGCAGCTGGCCGTTGAACGCGGCGGGCGGCTGGTTCTTGAGGACATTGCCTTCAGCGTACCCGACGGCAGCGCGCTTGCAGTGACGGGAGCAAACGGGGCGGGAAAATCGACCCTGCTGCGTGCCCTTGCCGGTCTGGTGCGGCCGGTGCGCGGCACCATTCGCCTGCGCGGGGCGCCGCCGCTGGCCGGCCGGCTGCACTATCTCGGCCATCGGGATGCTCTCAAGGCAAGCCTCACCGTGGCGGAAAACCTCGCTTTCTGGCTGCGCTGGCTGGCACCGGAGCTTGACGCGGCCGGACGGGAAGCCCGGATCGGCACGGCGCTCTCGGCCACCGGCCTCGACCGCCTCGGCGACCTGCCGGCGGGACACCTTTCCGCCGGGCAGGGGCGGCGTCTGGCGCTGGCCCGGCTCGTGGCCCTGCCCCGCCCGCTGTGGCTGCTCGACGAGCCGACCGCCGCCCTTGATGCCGCCGGAAGCGCGCTGGCCGGCGGGCTGATGGCGGCGCATCTGGCCGGCGGCGGGCTGATCGTGGCCGCCACCCACGACAGCCTGCCCGGCATACCGGCTGCCCGGCTGTGCCTTGAAAGCGCACCGGCATGACGGGCGGCATCACCGCCCGGCTCGGCGCGCTCTATGCCCGCGATCTCGCGCTCGGCTTTCGCGGCGGTGGCGGCGCGCTGACCGGCGCGCTGTTCTTCCTGTGCGTGGTGGCTCTGCTGCCGTTTGCCGCCGGCCCCGATCTGGCGCTGCTGGCGCGCATCGGACCGGCGATGCTGTGGCTCGGCGCGCTGCTGGCCACCCTCATCGGCCTCGACCGGCTGTTTCAGGACGACCGCGACGACGGAACGCTCGACCTGCTGATGCTGGGCGAGGTGCCGCCGTCTCTGGTGGTGCTGGCCAAGGCCGCCGCGCAGTGGACGGCCAGCGGCCTGCCGCTGATCGCCACGGCGCCGGTGCTGGGCCTGATGCTGAACATGCCGCCGGAGCGGATCCTGACCACGGTGGCTGCCCTTGCCGCCGGCACGCCCACCCTGACGCTGATCGGCACCATCGGCGCCGCACTCGCCACCGTGCTGCGGCGCGGCGGGCTGATCGTTGCGGTTCTGGTGCTCCCGATGTCGGTGCCGGTGCTGATTTTCGGCATCGCCGCCAGCATGGGCACCGCCGGCACGGGGCCGTTCTGGGTGCTGGGCGGGCTGCTGCTGGCCGCCCTTGCCGCCGCACCCGCCGCCGCGGCCGCCGCGCTCAGGGCCGGCGAGGGCTGAGCGCCCCCTCAGCTCGCCAGACCCGCCACCTCCAGAATGAGCCGGATATTGAGGATGACGATGATGGCCGCGGTGAGCGTGGCCAGACCCGTCATCCAGCGCGGGGCGACCAGATCGCCCATCTTGCGCCGGTCGGCGGTGAACATCACCAGCGGAATGACGGCGAAGGGAAGCTGCAGGCTGAGCACGACCTGACTGAGGATCAGCAGTTCCGCCGTGCCCTTTTCGCCATAGAGCATCGTCACCGCGATGGCCGGCACGATGGCGATGGCACGGGTGACGAGACGGCGCACCCACGGCCGAAGGCGGATGTGCAGGAAGCCTTCCATCACGATCTGCCCGGCCAGCGTGGCCGTCACGGTGGAGTTCAGGCCGCAGCCGAGCAGCGCGATGGCGAACAGCGTCGGCGCGATTGCCGCCCCAAGCAGCGGCTGCAGCAGGGAATGGGCCTGCGCGAGATCGGTGACGTCATATTGTCCGTTGGCGTGGAAGGTGGCAGCCGACAGCACCAGAATGGCCGCATTGACGAAAAAGGCCACGCCGAGCGCCACGCTCGAATCCCAGGTGGAAAAAGTCAGTGCCTCGCGCCGCTCCGCCGGGGTCTCGCCCAGACGACGCGTCATCAGCACGCCGGAATGCAGGTAGAGATTATGCGGCATCACCGTGGCACCGATGATGCCAAGGGCCAGATAGAGCATGCCCGGCTTCTCGATCAGGTCGGTGGTGGGCGCAAAGCCGCGGATAACGGCACCCCAGTCCGGGTGGGCAAGGGCGATCTGCACGATGAAGCAGACCGCGATCACCCCCAGCATGGCCACCACGAACGCCTCGATCCAGCGAAAGCCGACCGTCTGCAGGAACAGGATGAGCGCCACGTCGAGCACCGTCAGCAGCACGCCGATCTCCAGCGGAATGCCGAACAGCAGGTTGAGGCCGATGGCGGTGCCGATGACCTCGGCAAGATCGGTGGCGCAGATCGCAAGCTCGGCCAGAAACCACAGCCCGTATCCCACCGGCCGGGGGAAGGCATCGCGGCAGGCCTGCGCCAGATCGCGGTCCGTGGCCACCGCCATGCGGGCACACAGGGCCTGCAGCAGCATGGCCATCAGGCTCGACATCAGAACCACGGACAACAGCGCCATGCCGAAGGCCGAGCCGCCGGCCAGCGACGTCGCCCAGTTGCCGGGGTCCATGTAGCCCACGGCCACCAGATAGCCCGGCCCGACGAAGGCTATCGCGCGCCGCCACAGCGGCGCTCCCTTGCGCGCGGTAATGGTGCCGTGCACTTCCGACAGGGACTTGCCCTGCCGGGCGTGCCGCCAGCCCGCATCCGTTTCCCCCGCCGGCGTCATGTCGTTCATCGTGCTCTCTCGACAAAGCCCGCCGCCACCTTCAGCACGGAGCCTGTGTACCTTCGGCGGGCGATGGTGTCGCAGCCCGCCTTTTTCCACTGTTGCCATCTGCCGGAGGCCCCCCGCAGCAGGGCAACCGTTCGGCGAAAGCTATGAATGCGACTTAGTTGCAAAATAAACTGCGCGCTTCGACCTGTCGAGCCCCAAAAGAACCGACCGGCTGCAGGCGCCGGTGTTGGCCCCGGTTGCCAAACCGCCTAAAACTGCAAGCTTCGTGTTCCCTTGCCCCGGCGAACGGCATTTTCCGCCGCCGGTCCGGCTCCATCCGCTGTCCCGTGATCCGACGCCATGCTTCAGGCCCGCCTTTCCAGCGCCATCGGCACGCTCGCCAGCCCGGCCGGCGTTCTGGCCTTCGCCGGACGCGCTCTGCCGTGGGTGGCGGGGGCGGCGGCCGTGACGCTCGCGGCCGGACTGTGGCTCGCCTTCCGCGCCCCGCCCGACTACCAGCAGGGCGAAACCGTGCGGATCATGTATGTCCACGTGCCCTGCGCGTGGCTGGGGATGGCGGCTTATGTCGCCATGGCGGTCTCCGCGCTCGGCACGCTGGTGTGGCGCCATCCGCTGGCCGATGTCGCGGCCCGCGCGGCGGCTCCGCTGGGTGCCGTCTTCACCTTCCTCGCCCTCGTCACCGGTTCGCTGTGGGGCAAGCCGATGTGGGGCACCTTCTGGGTCTGGGATGCGCGCCTCACTTCCATGCTGGTGCTGCTGCTGCTCTATCTCGGGCTGCTCGCCCTGTGGTCGGCCTTCGGCGATCCGGCCCGCGCCGCGCGGCCTGCGGCGGTTCTCATTCTGGTCGGCCTCGTCAACATCCCCGTCATCAAGTTTTCCGTGGACTGGTGGAACACCCTGCACCAGCCGGCCAGCGTGTTCCGGCGCGGCGGGCCGGCAATCGATCCGGCCATCCTCGCGCCGCTCATGGTCATGGCGGCGGGTTTCACGCTGCTGTTCGTGACGCTCCACCTGATGGCGATGCGCAACGAGATCCTGCGCCGCCGCATCCGGTCGCTGTCGCAGCGCATGGCGGCCAGCCCCGCGCGCATGGCCCCCGCAGCGCTGGAAACGCAGCCGTGAGCGTGCTCGCCGAGATCGCCGCCCTTGCCGACCGCCACGGCGGCTTCATCGTTGCCGCCTATGGTGTCACCGCACTCGCGCTCGCGGCGCTGATCGCGCATCTGCTGCTGGCCTATCGCCGGCTGAAAGCCCGCCTTGCCGCGCTGCAGGCGCGGGCGGAGCGCAACGGGGGCCGGCGATGAACCCGGATCGCCCGCCCGCCGCCGGCACCGCACCACGACCGCGGCGCCACGGCGCGCTGATGCTGCTGCCGCTGGCGGTCTTTTCCGCGCTGGCGGTGCTGTTCTTCATCGGCATCGCCCGCAATGGCGATCCCTCAGCCGTCCCCTCCCCGCTCGTCGGCCGGCCGATGCCCGTGACCGCGCTGCCGCCGCTGCCGGGTCTTCAGACCGGCGGCCGGCCGGTGCCCGGCTTCTCCACCGCCGCGCTGGCGGGGCGCGTGGCGCTCGTCAATGTCTGGGCATCGTGGTGCGCGCCGTGCCGGCAGGAACACCCGTTGCTGATGGACCTGGCGCGCGATCCGCGCCTCGTCGTCGCAGGCATCAACTACAAGGACAATCCCGCGAATGCGCTGCGCTTTCTCGGCGGCCTCGGTAATCCGTTCGCCGCCGTGGGGGTGGACGGCAGCGGCCGCACCGCCATCGAATGGGGTGTCTATGGCGTGCCGGAAACCTATCTGATCGGACGGGACGGGACGATTCGCTTCAAGATGATCGGCCCGATCGACGACGCGGCCCTTGCCACCGGCCCGTTCGGGCAGGCGCTGCGTGCCGCGCTGGAGGAGGCGGAACCGTGACGCCGGCACCGGCAGGCAAGCGCCCCGCAAGGATAAGGGCGCAGAAAGAAAGGCGTGGCAGGCGGAACGCGTCTTTCACGAACTCGTGCGGCCGGGCGGTCGCACAGCGGCTTGCCCCGGCACGGCCTGTGAGCGGCAGAATGGGTGCCGCAGGAGCTTTTCGCTTCGCGCGGCCCTATGGCGCAGGGCAAAGGTCTTTCCGGCAGCCGAAAAGACAATTCAGGCTTGGCCGCGCCGGCAACGGCCGGCACGAGCGGAATCTGGCGACAGCGGAACTGGCGACAATGGTCTGGGCTGAACGCGACAGGAGGGGACTGAGGCAGCGATTTTCCGCTGCTGCCGCCGCCTGCGCGCTCGCCATGCTGGTTGCCGCGGTGCCCGCCGTCGCCGCTTCCCCCGGCGCGGAAACGCCGGTCTCCCTGACCCTGCGGCCGGAGAGCCAGACCTCGGAACCGGCGCGCGCGGTGGTGGAGATCTTCACCAGCCAGAGCTGCTCCGCCTGCCCGCCGGCCGACCAGACCGTCGCCCGCTATGCCGACGACCGCGACATGCTGGTGATGACCTTCCCCGTCGATTACTGGGATTATCTCGGCTGGACGGATACGCTGGCCACCCGCATCAGCGCCCAGCGCCAGTTCGCCTATGCCGACCGGCGCCGGGATCGGCAGGTCTATACCCCGCAGGTCATCATCGACGGCGCAAAGGTCAGCGGCGGCAACAGCGCCGACATCGCCCGCGACATCGCGCAGGCGACCGCAGATGCACATCAGTTGCCGGTCGGGGTTTCCCTTGCACTGGAGGAGGGCGTCCTGCGCATCCGCGTCAGCGCCGCCGGACAGGGCTATCGCAATGCCACCATCTGGCTCGCCTCGCTCGATCCCGACGAATCGGTGGCCGTGACCGGTGGCGAGAACAGCGGCCGCACGCTGCACTACCGCAATATCGTGCGCGACCTGCGCGCTGTCGGCATCTGGACCGGAAGCCCGGTGGAGATCGGCCTTCCGGCCGCGGCCATCGTCACCGGCCAGCCGGCCGCCGCCGTGCCCGGAAGCCCGCCGGCACCCGGCGCGCCGAAGGCACCGGCGCGCTATCGCTGGCGCTCGGCCGTGCTGGTGCAGGCGGAAAGCGACAACAAGCCGGGCGAGATCCTCGGCGCGAGCTGGGTGGAATACGAAGTCGGCGCGGAATGAGGCCGCGGTCCGTCCGTCCGGCCGCCCTCGCGCGGCCGACGGCCACAGGCGGCCTTGTGGAGACGGAAGCGGGCGGTTAAGCCTCTGGCGGCGCCGCGAACCCGGCCCGGACCCGCGACAGGGGCGCCGGACGGACCGGACCGGCCCAGCCCCACACCAGCCGGGAGCCTCCCGAAGCGATGAGCCTTCTGCGCAATTTCGCCACCGTCGGCGGCGCAACCCTGTCCAGCCGCGTCCTCGGCTTCATCCGCGATTCCTTCATCGCCGCCGCCATCGGCGCCGGTCCGGTGGCCGAGGCCT
>DAIPYB010000088.1:0-8662 GCA_036782955.1 Pseudoxanthobacter sp.
GCTTGTAGAAGTTCAGCATCGCGATACCGGTGACGATGCCGGGCAGGCTGAGCGGCAGCAGGATGGTGCTCTGGAACAGGCGCTTGCCGGGAAACTCCCGCTGGTCCAGCGCCAGCGCCGCCGGCACCCCCACGATCACCGTCAGCGCCGTGGCGGCACAGGCCACCATGAGGCTGTTGGCCAGCGAACGCAGCAGCGCCGCGTTCGCCATCACCTTTTCATACCAGCCGAGCGTGAACCCGGAGAGGGGAAAGGAGGTGACCGGGCTGTCGTTGAAGGAGAACACGATCAGCACGACAATCGGCACGTAGAGGAAGACGAGAGCGCCAAAGGCGACCCCGATCAGGCTTTTCTGCCACCATGCGAACCGGGCCATGGGTGTCGTCCTCCCTCAAACCAGGTTCACGCGGCCGGCACGGTCGAGCCGGCTGGAGAGCTGCAGCACGATCAGCACGATCGCCATGACGATGACGGCCAGCGCCGAACCGAGCGGCCAGTTGAGCGCCGCGCCGAACTGGCTCTGCAGCACGTTGGCAACCATGGTGCCATTCGGCCCGCCAACCAGCACGGGCGCCACGAAGTCACCGAAGGTCAGGCAGAACGTCATGGTGGCACCAGCGATGATGCCGGCCGTCGACAGCGGCAGGATGACCCGCAGGAAGGTCACGAACGGGCCAACGCCGAGATCCTCGGAAGCCTCGATCAGTGCCCTCGGAATGCGCTCCAGCGAGGTGTAGATCGGCATCACCACGAACGGCACGAAGATGTAGGTCAGCGTGATGACCATCGCGACCTGATTATAGAGGAAGATATCCAGCGGTTCGGAGATGACGCCGAGCCAGATCAGGGCCGAATTCAGGGCGCCATCGGTACCCAGGATGATTTTCCATGTATAGGCCCGCAGCAGATAGGAAACCCACAGCGGCACCACCACGGCAAGATAGACAAGATGGCGAACCTTGTCGTTGCGCACCGTGAACACCAGAAAATAGGCGAGCGGATAACCGAGCAATATCGCGGTAATCGTCGTCAGCAGAGAAATCTTGAACGTGCGCAGGAGGACGCTGCTGTATTGCGGATCGGAAAAAATCTGGATGTAGTTGCCGAACTGGAAATCCGGCACGAACAGCGGAAACTTGCGCGACCAGAAGCTGATGCCGACCATGACCAGATAGGGCACTACCATGAAGATCAGCGTCCACAGCAGCGGACCGGAAAACAGCAGCCACCAGCCTTTCTGAGAGCGTCCCTGCGCCGCCATCATGCCGCCTCCGCCGGGTAGATCAGCACGTCTTCAGGCGCCACGGCGAGGCGCACCGCGGCACCGCGCTCCGGCAGGCTGAAGCCGGCCACCGACGTGCGCTGCACCTCGACGAAAACAGGGCGCGCCCCGCCCGGCAGGCTGGCTTCCAGCTTCACCCGGCCGCCGTGGAACAGATAATCGACCACCGTGGCAGAGAGCCCGGCCTCGCCGTCCTGCGCCAGCCGGAACCGTTCCGGCCGCACGCCGGCGGTGGCCGGCTCGCCCGGTCGCAGCTCCCCGATCACCGCGCCGCGCAGCGCGCTGCCATCGCCCAGCCGCACCTCCGCCTCGCCGCCCGAAATCGCCGCCACGGTGCCGTCGATGAGGTTGGTTGCGCCGATGAAGTCGGCGACATAGGCGCTCTCCGGCCGGTCGTAGAGAGCCGCCGGCGAGCCCGTCTGGGCCACCCTGCCCTGCTTCATGACGATGATGCGGTCGGACAGCACAAGGGCCTCCTGCTGGTCGTGGGTGACCATCAGGAATGTGATGCCGAGCTGCTTGTGCAGGTGCTTCAGTTCCACCTGCATCGCCTCGCGCAGCTTGACGTCGAGGGCGGAAAGCGGCTCGTCCAGCAGCAGCACCTTGGGCTTGCGCACCAGCGCGCGCGCCATGGCCACGCGCTGACGCTGGCCGCCGGAAAGCTGGCCCGGCATCCGCTCCGCCTTGTCGGCCAGCCCCACCATCGCCAGCGCCTCAAGCGCGCGGCCGCGGCGCTCCTCGCGCGGCACGCGGTTGGAGCGCACCTCGAGGCCGTAGGAAACATTGGCCAGCACGCTCATGTGCGGAAACAGCGCGTAGTCCTGAAACACCGTGTTGACCGGCCGGCGGAACGGCGGCCTTGCGGTCACGTCCTCGCCGGCAATGCGGATCGTGCCGCGGTTGGGCATTTCAAAGCCGCCGATCAGGCGCAGGGTCGTGGTCTTGCCGCAGCCGGAGGGGCCGAGCAGCGTCACGAACTCGCCGGCACCGATGGCAAGATTGGTGTCGTGGAGGGCAATGAAAGAGCCATAGCTCTTCGCCACGCCTTCAAGTGTGACGATCGGGTCGAGCGCCATGCCAAACGTCCAGACTTGAGCAATGAAGGTCGGTGCACGGCCGCTTTTCCCGGCAGGGCGGAGATGCGCGGGAGGTCGCAAATCCGCTGTCCTGAGGCAGGGCCGGCGGTCGTGCGCGGAACGCGGAACCTGCCCCCGGGCGCAAGCGCCGGGGACAGGCCGGGATAGCGGCCCGATCAGGGAGCCGCCTTCACCGCGTTCCAGACTTCCAGATACTTGTCGAGGCGCTTCGGCATCTGCCACATCACCAGGCTCTTGACGAACTCGATGTTGTTGACCTTGCGGGCTTCTTTTTCTTCAGGCGTCAGGCAGGCCTCGACCGCCTTCGGGTTCACCGGGAAATAGCCGGTGGACTTGATGATGCCGCACTGCCCTTCCGGGGAGAGCATGAAATTGAAGAACTTATAGGCGCACTCGCTGTTCGGGCTGCCCTTCACGAGCTGCATGGAATCCATCCAGCCCTCGGCCTTCTCCTTCGGCGTGAACTCCACCACCTTGAAACCCTTGTTCAGGGCGTTGATGTCCTTGCTCTGCAGGCCGGTCCACGTATTGGAAACCCAGACCTCCTGGTTGGCGAACAGCTCCGTCAGTTCGCCGGCGGTCGCCCAGTACTTGCGGATCAGCGGCTTCTGCTCGATCAGCTTGGCCTTGACCGCATCGAGCTGCTCATCGGAAAGATCGTAGATGTTCTCGAAGCCGAGCAGGCGCGCCGTCCAGTAGATGGAGGACTTGTCGTCCCACATCGAAATGCGGCCCTTGTACTTGGGATCGAACAGCACGGCGATGGAGTCGGGCGCCGGCTCCACCTTGTCCGGGCGGTACATCAGCGAGATGGACCCCCACACCAGCGGCACGGACCACGTCTCGCCTTCGGTGAGTACGTCGTTCGCCTTGGCGAACTCGGGATAAACCTCGGACAGCGCCGGCACTTTCGACGTATCGATGGGATCGATGAAGCCGCCGAGGCGCATCAGGCCGATGGTGTCGATGGACGGCACGATGATGTCGTAGACGCTGCCGCCGGCCGCGAGCTTGGGCGCGAAATCGTCATTGGACCCAACATAGGTAGCCGTGACCTTGCACCCCGAGCTTTCCTCGAACTTCGAGATGAACTCCGGCGCAGCATACCCCTCCCACGTCAGGATATTCAGCTCGCCGGCAGAAGCCGCCAGCGGCGTAGTGGCGATCGACGTCGCAAGCGCGGCCGCGATGGCCGCGAAAAAGCGCGATTGGCGCAAGCGCATCTGATGGTTCCCCGAAAGGTGATTCTGAAAGGAAAGGTCTTGTTGTTTCGCCGGGCCTTTGCGGCCCGGTCGCGGCGGTCGGCGCCGGCCGCCGTTGCCCCAGTTTCCGCCGCGCTGCCGGCGACACGGGCCGGGTCCGTCACGGACCCGGTTCTGCCGGCAGAAGCGAGGGAACGAGAGAACGGCATCACCGGGAGGCTCTCCTCATGAACAGCGCGGCGGCTGACCTGCCTGCTTATCAGCAAGCGGTGTGCCAGTTTCCAACAGGCTGAATTTCTTCTCTTTTTAAAAACTCGCACAACGCCGCCGCGCGCTTTCGCTGCACAATCGCAGCAGACGACAAAACCGCAGCGAATGAAGGATGTCCCCGCATCGGCGGGGCCGCACACGGGTGGCCGTCCATGCCCCGGCAACGCAGCCGCAGGCAGCCAAAGCACCCCCGAAGACCGGCACCAGGCCACTCTTCTTTTTATTATTCTAATGAAATCAATGTGTTGAATCTGCAATACAGCCCCTTAATCGCGCTTCAAGGCGGCCATATGGCGTTTTCTTTTGATCAACATCAGCTATCAAACGCCATCGCAACTCGTTCGCATTTGCGGCGTATAATAACAGCGCCGCGGTCCCGTGAGGTTTCCACATGCTCCAGCCCCGGCCTTTAACCGCGGCGCTTCTGCTCTCGACAGCGCTCGGCCTTGCCCTCTCCGCTCCCTCGGTCGCGCAGGCACAGACCAGCAGCAAATCGACGACGACCAGCAGCAGCACCGCGACCGGGGCAGCCAAAGCGGGCACGACGCAGACCGGCACTGCGGCCAGCACGAGCGACGCCGGCACCGGCACCAGCAAGGACGGCAGCGGCGACGAACTCGACCTGCAGGAAATCAGCGTTTCCGGCGCCAGCAGCAACAGCGATCTGGCCCCCTACTCGACGCCTGCGGCGGTCAGCACCGCGAATCGTTCGGAAATCGAGACCTTCGGCCGGACCAACGTGGATAACGTGCTGCGCACCATGCCCGGCACGTTCACCCAGTCGAACCAGCAGAACCCGGGCGTCGCGGTCAATATCCGCGGCCTCGAAGGGTCCGGCCGCGTCAACATGATGATCGACGGCGTGCGGCAGGATTTCGGCTTCATGGGGCATAACGCCACCAACATGCTGTATGTCGACCCGGCCCTGCTGGCCGGTGTCGATGTCCAGCGCGGTGCCGTTTCCACCGCCGGCGGCGCGGGCGCGCTGGCGGGCACGGCCAACTTCCGCACCCTCGGCGTCGACGACATCGTCTCCACCAACAAGAAGTGGGGCGCCCTCGGCAGCGTGACGTGGGGTTCAAACGGCACCGACTGGATGGAAATGGTCGGCGGCGGCGCGCGGCTTTCCGAAGGAGCCGCCTTTGCCGGCGCGATCAGCCGGCGCCTGTCGCGCAACTTCACCGACGGCGACGGCAACAGCGTGCCGAACACCGCGCAGGATCTGGTCTCCGGTCTCGCCAAGATTAATTTCAAGCCGACCGAGAACCAGAAGCTCAACCTCGGCGGCGTTTTCTACAACAACGAATTCGGCGCGAACTCCTATTATCAGGACGTCAACTCCAACACCGTGACCCTGAACTATGGCTGGGATCCGGATAACGAGCTGATCAACTACGCCCTGAACGGCTACTACAACAACACGGACATGACCTATAATTCGGCCATCACGTCCGGCAGCTATACCGGCCGTCAGGTGTCCGACGAGGGCTATGGCTTCGACACTACCAATATTTCGAACTTCAACATCGGCGACGTGAAGATCAGCTCCGCCAACGGCGCCGAATGGTTCCACAACAACGTCACGACCGTTTCCGGCGGCGTGAACCCGAACGGCGAGAACGGCGTCGGCGGTCTCTATTCGAAAACGACGTTCACCTACGGCATGGTCGATTTCATCGCCGGCCTTCGTTACGATTATTACAACCTGACCGGAACCGGTTACTCGACCAGTCAGGGCGGTTATTATGATGTCGACCAGAGCGAGGGCAAGTTTGACCCCAAGTTCACGCTGGCCGTGAACCCGCTCAACTGGCTGCAGGTCTATGGTTCGTGGGGCCAGTCGTTCCGCGCGCCGACCACCTTCGAAACCCTGCTCGGCGGCAGCCACCCGGGCAGCACGACGTCGTTCACCCCCAACCCGGATCTTTCGCCCGAAACCCAGCGCGGCTGGGAAATCGGTCTCAATACGCTCTACCAGAACCTGTTCTTCAAGGACGATCTGGCGAAGTTCAAGGTCAACTACTACTCGATGAACGTGCAGGACTACATCACGTCGCAGTGCACGGTTTCGGGACGCAGCTATAGCTGCGCCTTCTACAATGTCGACGGCACTTCGCAGGTTCGCGGCGTCGAGCTGCAGGGCGGCTACGATATCGGCTACGCCTACACCGATTTCACCTATACCTACACGAACACGAACCTGCCCGCCCAGCAGAACGGCCTCGGCATGCAGAGCTACATGCCGGACAACATCGCTTCCGTCACGTTCGGGGCCCGCTTCCTTGAGCGCGCGCTGGATGTGGGCGTGCGCGGTAATTTCGTCTCGAAGAGCTATGTCGGCGACATCAACGCCAGTTCCGTTTCGGCGGCGGTCGATGGCTACGTGCCCGGCTACGCGACGTGGGATGCGTATGTGAACTACAAGGTGACCGACAACTGGACCGCCTCGCTCAGCGGCACCAACATCTTCAACCGCGAATACACACCGGCGCTGTCGCAGTCGGGTGCCGGTCAGGGCCAGACCATCCTGCTGTCGGCCCGTGCGAAGTTCTGACGCCCGCATCGGCAGCACCTGAAAAAAGAACGGCCGGCCAGCAGGGTCTCTGCTGGCCGGCCTTTTTCTTTCACGCAGACTGCGGGGCCGCAGCCTTGGCTGCGGCCCCGACAAGAATCAGACACCGGCCTCGCTGCCGTGCCCCGCGCTGCCCTGCCCTTTGCCGCCATAGCTGGCGAACGTCGCCTGAAAGCGACCGTTGACATAATCGCCGGCGGAAATGGGCGGATATTTCGGCGGATGATCGCCATCGACGCAGCTCGGCAGCGTCTCCAGCACGGTGTCGTAGCTGGGGCCGAAGAAGAACGGGATCGAATAACGCTCCACGCCGGAGCGATTGATCGCGCGATGGACGGTGGACGCGAACAGATCGTTGGTCCAGCGCGCCATCATGTCACCGATATTGACGACGAAGCAGCCCGGAATCGGGTCCGCGGCGATCCATTCGCCCGCGGTATTCAGCACCTGCAGCGCCTTGATCTGGTCCTGTGCCAGAATCGTGAAGCACTCGTAGTCCGAATGCGCACCGATGCCGATCTGCCGGTCGTCGATCTCGCCGTGCTGCGGCGGGTAGTGCAGAACGCGCAGCGTGGCGAGCGGCTTGGTGGCAAGCGCGTCGAAATAGGTCTCCTCCAGCCCGAGCGCCAGCGCGAAGGCGTGGAGCAGATGGCCGGAAAGCACCAGCATTTCGCGGTGATAGTCCTCCAGCGCCTTGCGGAAGGCTGGCTGATCGGCCGGCCACTGGTTCGGCCCGTAGAGCACCTTGCCTGCTTTCACGTCCGGATCGTCGGCCGGCACTTCGAGGGCGATGTCGAACGATTCGTGCAGGTCGCCGCGCGCCGTCGGATCGGTGTTTTCCTCCAGCAGCGCCGCATAGCCGCGCAGGTTCGGAGAACGGGAAATGTGGTTGGCCAGCTTGGCCGCGTCGTCCTGCGCGAAATAGCCGTGCGCGGCGGAGAAAGCAGCATCGATTACCGACTGCGGCACATGATGGTTGCGGATATAGAGGAAGCCGACTTCCGCGCCCGCCCGGCGCAGGTCGGCCGCCAGACGGGCCTTGTCCTCCGGCCCGCCGCTGAACATGGCCTCAAGGTCGATGACCGGAATTTCCTCGAACGGCACCCGGCGCGGATCGAGCCCGCCGGTCTTCAGCACGCGCACGCCGTTACCGGTCTCCACGCTTTTCATGGTCTGAATCCCCTCATTTGCCGACACGCGGGTCGAGCACGGTTTCGACATAATATCTCGGCCCCCGGAAGTCGAATCCGGGAGAGAAGTAGTTTTTGCAGTACTTAACGAAAGCATCCAGCTTTCTGGATGCCAGAGCCGGCCGTGCATAGCTAATCTGAATGGCTTTTTCTTCCGACTCCCATTCTGGAAGAACGGGAACAAGGTGCTTACGCTCGCATTCTATCGACGTAAAGAACTTCGGAAGATACGCAATTCCTTCGCCTGCAACCGCAAAATATTTCACGGTCCAGTAGTCATTGGTGATGAAATCGCTGCGCGGCATCAGGTCCGCCGTCTGGCCCGCGCGCTGCAAGCGCCAGTTCTGCAGTCCGCCGGGGCGGCGATAGAGCACGCCGCGGTGCGCTTCGCCGATGTCGTCCGGCATCAGCGGAACGCCGTTGCGCGCGAGATAGTCGGGGCTGGCGACCAGCGCGAAGGTGGCGTTGGCCAGCGTCTCCCACTGATAGCCACCGTCGCCCGGCTCATCCCATGAAATTATGACATCGAAGCCCTGCAGCCGGTCGGGCGTATAAAGAACGTTGGGCGAGAAGAACGTGAGATCGAGCTGAACCAGCGGATAATGCTGGCGAAACGCATAGAGCATCTGCGCATTGAAGGCCGTGCCGAATTCGCCCGTGGCGCCGATGCGCAACGTGCCGGCCACCTCCTCGCTGGCTTCGGCCACGGCGGAGCGCGCGCTTTCGCAGGCACGAAGAATCGTCTGCGCATGGCGCAGGAGTTCCGTGCCCGCGTCCGTCAGCTCCAGCCCCCTGCCCTCGCGGGCGAAAAGCGCCACGCCGAGATCGGCCTCCAGCTGGCGCAGCTTCAGGCTGAGGGTGGATTTCGGCAGCCCGTGCAGCTTGGCGGCGGCGGACAGCGACCGCACCTCGGCAATCTTGGCGAAGCAGTCGAGGGCATCGAGATTCATGGAACTTCCGTCCACATTTATGGACACCAGATTGAAATTTGATCGTGATTATTTTGTTTGCATGGACAATCGTAGTGCGGCTTAATGCGCCGCACAAGA
>DAIPYB010000089.1:0-8619 GCA_036782955.1 Pseudoxanthobacter sp.
GATGCGCGGACTGGCGCTCATCGAGGCCGTTGCCACCGGCACGGACGATGTGGCCGGCCTGTGCGCCTGTTTCGGTACGGCCCGATCCACGATGCACCGCATGTTGGCGGCGCTGGTCGCGGCAGGTTATCTGGCCGCCAGTCCGCCGGGCCGCTATCGCCTCGGCAGCCGCCTCATACGGCTGGGTCTTTCGGCGCTGGAAGAGCGCCCGCTTGCGGCGATGGCGGAGCCGGTCTGCCGCCAGCTTGCGGCCGACACGGGCGACACCGTTCATTTCGGCATCATGGAAGGCCCGGAAGTGGTGTATCTGGCCAAGGTCTCCGGCCGGCGCGGGCTGGAGATGCGCTCGCGCGTCGGCCAGCGCATGCCGCTGGCCCGCACCGGGCTGGGCAAGGCACTGATGCTGGGGCTGTCGGAAGAGCGCTGGTCTGCACTTTATGAGGCCGCTGCGCCGCTGCAGGCCCCCGCGATGCCGCCTTTCGCCCGCTGGCAGGCCGGCCTTGCCGCCGACTGTGCGCGCGGCTTCACTTTCGATCTGGAAGAGAACGAAGCCGGCATCCGCTGCGTCGGTGCGCCTGTGCGCGACGCGCGCGGGCGGGTGGTCGCCGCCATCAGCGTCGCCAGTGCCGCCACTTTTATGCCGCCGCACCGCATGGCCGCCATCGCGCCCAATGTTGTGGCCGCTGCGAACCTGCTGTCAGCCGATCTGGGATGGATACCATGACCGCCGCTACACCGCTGCCCGGCGCGCCCTCGCTGCTGGCGCTCGACTGGGGCACTTCCAGCCTGCGCGCCTTCCTGATCGGCGCCGATGGCCAGACACTGGCAACGCGCGCCTCCGCCCACGGCATTCAGGCGCTACCGGAGCCGGGAGCGGCCGGCTTCGAGGCCGCACTCGATGCGATTGCCGGCGACTGGCTGGCGGCGCAGCCGCGCCTTGCCATCGTCGCCTGCGGCATGGTCGGCAGCGCGCAGGGCTGGCTTGAGGCGCCCTATGTGCGCTGCCCGGCGGCTGTTGCCACACTGGCCGGGCAGGCCGCCCGGGTGGAAACGGCTCTGGGCCGGCGGATCGCCATCGCGCCCGGCCTGCTGTTCGATCCCACCGACGAGCGGCCGGACGTGATGCGCGGCGAGGAAATCCAGATCGCAGGGGCGCTTGAGCAGCATCCCGCCCTCGCCACGCGCGCAACCATCGTGCTGCCCGGCACCCACAGCAAATGGGCCGAGATCGACAACGGCCGCGTTATCGGCTTCGCAACCGCCATGACGGGCGAACTCTTCGCGGTGCTGTCGGCCCACTCCATCCTCGGCCGGCTGATGCAGGGCGAGGCGGAAGATGCCGCACGCGAGGCCGCCTTCGGCGCCGGTCTCGACGATGCCCGCCGCACCGGCCCCGGCGATCTCGTACACCAGCTTTTTGCCACCCGCACGCTGGGGCTGACTGGCCGCGTGGCCGGCGGGGCTCTGGCGGACTATCTCTCCGGCCTGCTTATCGGCCACGAGATCGTGTCCGGGCTGCGACGCGCGGAAGCCGGCACGCCACTGGTTCTGGTCGGGGCCCCGGCGCTCTGCGGGCGCTACCAGCGCGCACTGGCTGCCTTCGGCCGGCCCGCCACACTCGTTCTCGACAACACCGCGCCGGCCGGGCTGTTCGCTTTCGCCCGCGCCCTCGGCCTTCTTGCCTGATGTTCTGGTCTAGTCCTTGCCGGAGTTCCCCGAAATGACCGCCGATACCCGCCGCGAACGTTTCGATGCCGCCTTCGCCGCCCTGCCCCTCGTCGCCATCCTGCGCGGTGTGCGGCCGGAGGAGGCCGAGGCCATGGCTATCGCGCTCTACAAAGCCGGCTTCCGCATCATCGAGGTGCCGCTGAATTCGCCGGAGCCGATGCGGAGCATCGCCATCATGCGGCAGGCGCTGCCGGACGATGCCGTCGTCGGAGCCGGCACCGTGATGCGGGAGACCGAGGTGGAAGAGCTGGCTGCCATCGGCGCCGATCTGGTGGTCATGCCCCATGCCGACACCGCCATCATTTCGGCCGCGGTGCGGGCCGGGCTCATCTGCGCCCCGGGCGTGATGACGCCGACGGAAGCCTTCGCCGCCCTCGATGCCGGCGCCCACGCGCTGAAGCTGTTCCCGGCAGAACTCATTCCGCCAGTGGCTGTGCGCGCCGTGATGGCGGTGCTGCCGCGCGGCACCCGCCTGCTGCCTGTGGGTGGCATCACCCCGGTCACGATGGAGCCCTATCTGGCTGCCGGCGCAGCCGGGTTCGGCATCGGCTCAGCCGTCTACAAGCCCGGCCTGGCCGCCGCCGAGGTCGGCTCCCGCGCCGCCGCCTTCATCGCCGCATGGAATGCCCGCGCGCAATAAGCCGCGGGTCAGCCTTCTTTCTCCTCATGAGGCACGTGGGCGGCCTCCGAGCCCTCCAGCGGCACCACCACCAGACGGCCGTGGCGCACGCCGCGCTCGGCCATCACATGGTCGGCGAAGTGGCGCACCTCGCCGGTCGGCCCGCGCAGCAGCGCCACTTCAAGGCATGTCCCGGCATCCAGATGCACATGGGTGGTCGCCAGCGACAGGTCGTGATGGTGGTGATGCGTGCTGGTCAGCCGGCGGGCCAGATCCCGCCGCTCGTGATCGAACGCATAGACCAGCGCCGCCACGCAGGGCTTCGCGGCATCGGCGGCCGGGCCTTCCTCGCTCAGGCTGGCGCGCACCAGATCGCGGATCGCCTCGGACCGGTTGGCATAGCCCCGCGCCAGCATGAAGCCGTCGATTTCGGCCATCAGGTCGTCATCGAGGGTAATGGTAATACGCTGCATTCCGGAACGCGCCCTCTGCCGGCCTCAGGCCCGCGGGCCGTGGCTGTGATCGTCGTCCAGACCATGGATGTGGATCGCCTCGCGGGCAAGGGGATGGCGGTGCAGCGTCGCCGCCGAAAGCCGGCCCTCCTTCAGCACGCTCACCCGGGTCGCCAGAGCCGCCAGAAACGGCATATCGTGGGAAACGAGGATCATCGCCACCGGCAGCGCCAGCAGGATCGCAATCAGCATCTCTCGATGCCCGGCATCGAGTGCATTCGTCGGCTCATCCAGCAGCAGCACGTCCGGCTTCATCGCCAGCACGGCGGCAACGGCAACGAGGCGTTTTTCGCCACCAGACAAGCCGTGAGTGATCCGCGGGGCAAAGGCGGACAGATCGAGCCCCGCCAGCGTCTCCTCCGCGCGCTCATAGGCTGCCCGGCGTGAAAGCCCCAGATTGAGCGGGCCGAAAGCGACGTCGTCGATGACCGTCGGGCAGAAAAGCTGATCGTCCGGATCCTGAAACAGCAGTCCCGCACGGCAGCGCACGGTGTGAAAATCCCGCTCCCGCACGGGCGTGGCGCCGAAAGCGAGGATGCGGCCGCCGCTTACCGGCTCGAAGCCTACCAGCGTGCGCAGCAAGGTCGTCTTGCCGGCACCGTTCGCCCCGGCAATGGCAAGGCGCTCCCCGGCGTGCAGCGTGAACGAGGCACCATCCAGCACCCGGCGCCCGCCCCGCTCCACGACCACGTCCTGAAAAGCCAGCAGCGCCGTCATTTCTTCCTCAGGTTCCCCGATCGGCCAGCAGCAGAAGCAACAGCGCGCCCACCAGCAGCCCGGCGAAGACGCCGTCCCGCGCCTTCAGGGTAAAAGGCGCGTCCACCGGCATGCGCCCGGCATAGCCGCGCGCGCGCATCGCCTCGTCCACCCGCGCGGCACGCTCCAGCGCGCGCACCACCATCATGCCAATGCGATTGCCGATGCTGCGCCATGTGTGCAATCCGGCGCGGGCGCGAAAGCCGCGCGCGCGCATCGCCTCGCCCAGCCGAACGCTCTCGCCGCGCAGGATATCGAGATAGCGCACCATGATGAGCAGAACCTGCACCAGCGGCGCCGGCACGCCGAGGCCGGCCAGCCCCTGCCCCAGCCGAACCAGTTCCATGGTGCCCAGCAGGGCCGTCACGCTGAGCGCGGCCGCATTGATCCTCAGCACCAGCGTGCCGGCCCGCCGCAGCCCGGCGGCTGAAACCGGCAGGCCCGCCACCGCCATCACCGCCGGCCCCGGCACTGTGAACGGCAGCATGACCAGAAGCAAAAGCAGGAAGCCTTCCAGATGCAGCAGCCGGCGGATGAGAGTTCCCGGCGCCAGCCGGGCAAGCGCACACAACGCCAGCGCCCCCGTCAGAGCCAGTCCCTGCACGGACGGTCGCTGCAGCACGGCCACCACGCACACTGCCGCAAGCGCCGCAACGATCCGCATGCGCGGATCGAGCCCGGCAACGAAGCCCGCATCCTGTCCGGTGAAGCCGCTCAAGGGCGGCCTGCATGGCGGCTGCGCACCCACAGGGCCACGCCTGCCAGACCGAAGATCATGCCCAGACCGCCGGCAACGTCATTGAACCGCACCCGGCCCTCAGCCGCCGCATAAGCCTCCATCAGCGGGCGCACCTGCCGCTCCACCGCCCTGTCGACCGCCGCTTCCAACGCAGCCGGATCGCAGGCGGTGGGCAACGCCTTCTCCGCCACCCCACCCGAGATTGCCGGCATAGCCACCGGGGCCGGCGTCACGGGGCCGGCTGGCAGGAAGCGATCCGCCGCAATCCGCGCACCGGCGATGTGGCCGTCGCCGGCACTGACGGTCACATCGTAGGCGCCCGGCGCCGGCGGTTTCCAGTGAAAGTCGCCGGTGGCGCTGGTGCGGAGTTCGGCAACCGGCGCCCCGCCGGCATCGCGGATGACGACGCCTGCGCCCTGTGGCCGGCCACCACCGATGAAGAAGGCATAACCGTCGATCGCGCCGTCTTCCACGGTCGCGAACACCTTCAGCCGGTGGGCCTCGGCAGTCGTGCTCCACAGCAAGGCACCGAGCAGGACCGGCAAGCCCGTCCGCGCCAGCCAGCAGAGAAAATTGAGACGGCGACCTGCTTCAGCCATGAACTGGTTCTTTCCCGGGTGGGAGAAAGCTCTCCGGGCGCACCCGCCTGAGGAAAGCGACGATGAAGCCCGTCACCACCGCTTCGCCCGCCATCAGCGGCACATAGGTCAGTGCAAGCACCCGCGCCGCGGGCACATAGTCCGTGCTGGAAAGCGCCAGCGCCAGCGAGACCAGCCCCGCCGTTCCCGCAACGGAAAGCGCGGCGCACAGGCCAGCCGCCAGACCGGCGCCAAACGGAGTGGCCTTCATCGCCACCGGCCGCAGCAGGAGGCCGAACACCACGCCCGGCAGGGCTATGTCCATGATGTTGATGCCGAGCGTCGTCAACCCGCCGAAACCGAACAGCACCGCCTGCAGCACGAGGCCGGCAGCCACCGCCGCAAAGGTGCGCACGCCGATGAGGAGCCCCATCAGGCCAGCCAGCAGCAGGTGCACGCTGGAAGGCCCGACCGGCACGGAAACAAGGGATGCAACGAAGAATACCGCCGCCAGCAGGGCCGTGGGCGCAATTGCGCGCTCGTCCAGCCGGCGCACGGCCAGCGCCAGACCGCCCGCCGCCACGGCAAAACCGCCGACCAGAACGGGCACCGAGAGAACGCCGTCGGGAATATGGGCCATGGCCGTTCCGCCGCTTCAGCGCGCGGCCTCCGCGGTCTCGGCCTTCATGTCGGTCGCCTTCACCCAGATCAGCGCACCTTCCTCCACCGGCACCTCCCTGCCGTCCGGCGCCTTCATCGGCTTGTCGCCCTCCAGCAGCGCGGCAAAGCCCCACCAGCCGGCCCGGGGAATAGCGTAGGTAAAGGTACCGCTGGCATCGGCGCGGATGACCTGCGTGACGAAAGCATCGTTGGGAATGGCCACCTTCGGCGCCAGCTTGCCGTCGTTGACATATTCCACTTCGACTTCCGCAAACGGCACGGGCTCGCCATCCTGCAGGACGACGCCGGTGAACACATTGCCCGCCCACAGGCCGGTCGGCCGGGTCAGGGGGCGGATTTCCGCCGGCAGTCCCACCAGCTGGTCCCATCCCTCGCCGGACGCAAAGGAATCGACCACGACCTTGGCATAGTGAACGATGTACTTGCCTTCCGCCGGCTCGAAATAGGGCGCCGGCTCCACGAAGAACACCGCCGCGCCCGGCGTGGCGAGGGTCTGCGTCAGTTCATAGGCCCGCTGGCCCTGCACCGCATAGGGCTTCAGTTCCCCCGTCAGATCGCGCACATGGCCACCGGAAAGCATGCCCACCAGTTTCGGCGGGGCCATGTTCATCACCGGGCCGTTTTCCATGGGATGGGTGAAGACGAGATCGAGCGTGACCGCGCCGCCATCGGGCAGCACATCCGCAGAAGGCAGGATTTCCTGAAAATGGGCCGCCGCCGGCAGCGTCAGTGCAGCAAGAATGCCGGCGGCGCCCCAGATCGCCACCCCGGTCCTTTTGACTGCCCGTCGTCCCGCCATGTCCGCCGCCCTTTCCACTGCCCGCAAACCGCAGGCAGGATAGGCGCGATATGACGATTTTATCAAGACATCATACTAAGCAGCCCCTGCCCGTTTTCCGGGCAGGGGCTGTCTTGTCTGTCTCAGGCAAGATAGCCGTTGTCCGCCAGCCAGCCGACAACCTGTTCGGCCAGTTCCTCCGGCGGCCTGACACCGCCTTCAAGCCGCAGCTCCGGGTTCTCCGGCGCCTCGTAGGGGCTGTCGATGCCGGTGAAATTCTTGATCTCACCGCGCCGCGCGCGGGCATAAAGCCCCTTCACGTCGCGTTCCTCCGCCACGGCCAGCGGGGTATCGACAAAGATCTCGACGAACTCGCCGGCCTCCAGCAGGTCGCGCGCCAGGCGGCGCTCGGCGCGGAACGGCGAAATGAACGAGACCAGCACGATCAGCCCGGCATCCACGAACAGCTTCGCCGTCTCGGCCACGCGGCGAATATTCTCCACGCGATCTGCTTCGGTAAAGCCGAGGTCTCGGTTGAGGCCGTGGCGCACGTTGTCGCCATCCAGCAGGTAGGTGTGGCGCGACAGATCGGCGAGCTTCTTTTCCACGAGATTGGCGATGGTGGACTTGCCTGCCCCGGAAAGACCAGTGAACCACAGCACCACCGGCTTCTGCCGCTTCATGGCCGCGCGGGAGGCCTTGGAAATCTCCAGCGCCTGCCAGTGCACGTTGGTCGCGCGTCTCAGGCCGAAATCGATCATGCCGGCGCCAACGGTGCGGTTGGTCATGCGGTCGATGATGATGAAGGCGCCGGTGGCCGGCAGGTCGCCGAACGGATCGAAGGCGACCGGGTCCTGCGTGGAGAAATTGGCGACCGCGACCTCGTTCAGCGCAAGCTGCTTGGCGGCGAGCCGCTGGAAGGTGTTGACGTCGATCTTATGCTTGATCTCCGTCACCGACGCGCCAACGGTACGGGTGCCGATCTTGAGGAAATAGGGCCGGCCGGGCAGCAGCGGCGCATCGTCCATCCAGATCACATGGGCAGCGAACTGGTCGGTCACCTGAGGGCGGCTGGTGGCAGCGGCTATGATATCGCCACGCGAGATGTCAACCTCGTCCTCCAGCGTCAGCGTCACCGCCTGACCGGCCCGCGCCTCCGGCAGTTCGCCGTCACGCGTCACGATCGCCTTCACCCGGGAGGTGCGGCCAGAGGAGGCCACGACCACGCTGTCGCCGGGCCGCACGCGACCACCGGCAACGGTGCCGGAAAAGCCGCGAAAATCGAGGTTCGGCCGGTTCACCCACTGCACCGGCAAGCGGAACGGCGCGGCGGCGGAACGGTCTTCCACTTCCACGCTTTCAAGGTGCTCCACCAGCGTGGGGCCCTTGTACCACGGCGTATGGGCGCTCTTTTCCAGCACGTTGTCGCCAAACCGGGCGGAAAGCGGCACCGCAGCCAGCGTTTCGAACCCCAGATCGGCGGCAAAGGCGCGATATTCAGCCACGATCCGCTCGAACACCTCCTGCGAGAAGCCGACCAGATCGATCTTGTTGACCGCCAGCACCACATGGCGGATGCCGACCAGAGAAACGATGAACGAGTGCCGCCGCGTCTGCGTCAGGATGCCCTGCCGCGCATCGACGAGGATTACCGCGAGATCGGAGTTGGAAGCCCCGGTCGCCATGTTGCGGGTGTATTGCTCGTGGCCGGGCGTGTCGGCCACGATGAACTTGCGTTTCTCCGTGGTGAAGAAGCGATAGGCGACATCGATGGTGATGCCCTGCTCGCGCTCGGCCGCCAGCCCATCCACCAGCAATGCGAAATCGAGATCGTCGCCGGTGGTGCCGTGCTTGCGGGAATCGCTGGAAAGCGTCGCCAGCTGGTCCTCGAACAACAGCTTCGTGTCGTAGAGAAGCCGGCCGATCAGCGTCGACTTACCGTCATCCACGCTGCCGCAGGTCAGAAAGCGCAGCAGGCTCTTGTTCTCGTGCTGGGCGAGATACTCCAGAAAGCTTTCGTCGGTCACGGTCGCGTTCATCAGAAATACCCCTCGCGCTTCTTCTTCTCCATCGAGGCGGATTCATCGTGGTCGATCAGGCGGCCGGACCGTTCCGAAGTGCGGGCGATCAGCATCTCGCGCACGATGGCTTCCAGCGTGTCGGCCTCGCTGTCGATGGTGGCAGTCAGCGGATAGCAGCCGAGGGTGCGGAAGCGGATCTTGCGCTCC
>DAIPYB010000090.1:0-8611 GCA_036782955.1 Pseudoxanthobacter sp.
ACGAGCCGGACAAATATGTGCAGGCGTGGCTGCCGGTGCACCAGATCTTCCAGGGTAATTGCGGCGGCGCCAGCGTGCCGGAAGTGCTCGACTGGTATCACCTGCGCGACGGCGACAACCGCGACTATGTCGGCTCGGCCGACGAGGCACTCTGGCAGGAATGGCATCCGGACAAGATACGCCAGAAAGCCTGAGGCGGGCGGGCCGGCAGGCCCGCCTTTCACCTTGCCCGTTTTCCCTGTTTCCGGTGCGCCGGCCGTCTTCCGGCCCCGTGCGCGAGGAGCTCTCATGTCCGTCAACGCCATCGTTCCGAACTACACCGATTTCATCGAAGCCCGCGATGTCAGGGCCAATTTCCACGGCAACATCGTGGTCTATGTCCATTGGGAGCAGCACCTGTCGTTCTGTTCCGCCGTTGCCTTCCCGCTGCCCCCCGCCATGCCGTTCCGTGCCCTGGTGCAGGACGTCATCGCCCCCACCTACGCCGCCCACCCCGATGCCGCGCGCATCGATTGGGACAAGGTGGAGTGGATGATCGACGGCGAGCGCGTGAGCCCGGATTTCGACGCCTCGCTGGAGGCCAGCGGCATCGGCCACAAATCGCTGGTCCGGTTCTGGACGCCCGGCCTCGACGGCTGGGCCGGCACCTGCAACTGAACGCGAGACAGGAGGGGCAGATGGGTTTTGAACTCACCATCGAACCGGTCGGCGAAACCATCGCGGTGGCCGAGGGGCAGACGATCCTGTCTGCCTGCCTCCGGGCAGGCATCTATCTGCCCCATGCCTGCGGGCATGGCCTGTGCGGCACCTGCAAGGTGGATGTGCTGGACGGCGAGGTCGATCACGCAGAGGCATCGCCGTTCGCGCTCATGGATTTCGAGCGCGACGAGGGCAAGACGCTGGCCTGCACGGCACGGCTGATGAGCGATGTCACCATCGAGGCGGACGTCGACGAGGACCCGGATCAGGAACGCATTCCGGTGCGCGACTTCACCGCCCGCGTCGAAGCCATTGAGGACCTGACCCACGACGTGAAGGGCTTCCGCCTCGTCACCGGCGACGACGTGCGGTTTCAGCCGGGGCAATATGTCAATCTCGTGCTGCCGGGCGTGGAAGGCGCCACCCGCGCCTTCTCCATAGCCAATCCCCCGGGCGAGACGGGTGTCGTCGAACTGCAGGTGCGCCGCGTTCCCGGCGGCGCCGGCACCGGCTTTCTGCACGAGAAGGTGATGGTTGGCGACACCCTCGCCTTCTCCGCGCCTTATGGCCGGTTCTTCGTGCGCCGGTCGCGCGGCGGGCCGCTGCTGTTTCTGGCTGGCGGCACGGGCGTTTCCTCGCCGCGCTCGATGATCCTCGACCTGTTGGCGGAAGGCTGCGAGGAACCGATCACCCTCATCCACGGGGTGCGGACGGCTGCCGATCTCTATGGCGAGGAAGCGTTCCGCCGGCTGGCAGCGGAGCACCCGAACTTCACCTACGTTCCGGTGCTGTCGTCGGAGCCGGCCGGCAGCGACTGGGCAGGCGAGCGCGGCTTCGTGCATGAAGCCGCGGAGCGGCTGTTCGGCGGCAATTTCGAGGGCCAGACCGCCTATCTCTGCGGCCCGCCGCCGATGATCGAAGCGTCCATCGCCGCTCTGATGAAGGGGCGGCTGTTCGAGAAGCATATCTTTACCGAACGCTTCCTGACCGGGGCGGACGGCGCGGAAAAGCCGAAAAGCCCGGTCTTTCGCCGCATCTGACAAAAAAGCCGGCCGGAGGGGGACCCTCCGGCCGGCTTTCATTTGCATCGCTTTGATGGCGTTCAGCCGGCCTGCGTCACGAAGCGGGCATCGAGATAGGCCTCCACCGCCTCAGAACCACCTTCCGTGCCGTAACCGGAATCCTTGATGCCGCCGAACGGCACTTCGGGCAGGGCCAGACCATTGTGGTTGATGGTCAGCATGCCCGCTTCCACGCGCTGGCCGAGCGCGGTGGCCGTCGCCGTGGAAGTGGTGAACGCATAGGACGCCAGACCGAACGGCAGCCGGTTGGCCTCGCCGATCGCCTCGTCAAGGGTGGAGAAGCGGTTGATGATGGCGAGCGGCCCGAACGGCTCCTCGTTCATCACCCGCGCTGTCAGCGGCACGTTGGCCAGCACCGTCGGCTCGAAGAAATAGCCTTTGTTGCCGATGCGCCGGCCGCCGGTCTTCAGTTCGGCGCCCTTTTCCACGGCATCCGCGATCAGCGCCTCGAGCGCGGGAATGCGGCGGGCATTGGCAAGCGGCCCCATGCCGGTTTCCGGATCGAGGCCGTTGCCGACCTTCGTTGCGCTGAACGCACTGACGAAGCCATCGGTGAAGGCGTCGGCAATCCCGTCCTGCACCAGGAAGCGGGTGGGCGACACGCAGACCTGACCGGCATTGCGCACCTTGGTCGGCACCATCACCTTCAGCGCCTTGTCGAGGTCGGCATCGTCAAACACCAGAACCGGCGCATGGCCGCCCAGTTCCATGGTGGCGCGCTTCATGTGCAGCCCGGCCAGCGCCGCGAGCTGCTTGCCCACCGGGGTGGAGCCGGTGAACGAGATCTTGCGGATCACCGGATGCGGGATCAGGTATTCGGAGATCTCGGCCGGGATGCCGTAGACCAGATTGACCACGCCGTCCGGCACGCCGGCATCGGCAAAGGCACGGATCAGTTCGGCCGGCGAGGCCGGGGTTTCTTCCGGTGCCTTGACGATGATGGAGCAGCCCGCCGCCAGCGCGGCCGACAGCTTGCGCACCACCTGATTGATGGGGAAGTTCCACGGCGTGAAAGCAGCAACCGGGCCGACCGGCACCTTATAGACGAGCTGGTTCACGCCGGGCGCGCGGGCCGGAATGATCTGGCCATAGGTGCGTCGGGTTTCTTCCGCGAACCACTCGATCACCTCGGCCGCCACCAGAATTTCGCCGACGGCCTGCGCCACCGGCTTGCCCTGCTCGCGCGTCATCAGGACGGCGATGGCCTCCTTGCGGTCGCGCAGCAGCCCGGCGGCGCGGCGCATGATCTTCGCACGCTCCGTCGGCGCGGTCGCGCGCCAGGTCTCGAAGCCCTTCACGACCGCGCCGAGCGCACGGTCGAGATCGGTCTTGGTGGCATGGGCGACCGTGCCGATCACCTCTTCCGTCGCCGGATCGACGACGTCGAGGGTACGGCCCTCCGCTGCCGGGCCCCATGCCCCGTCGATGAAAAGCTGGACGTTCGGATAGGGCTGCGCGGCAACCCCGGACTGGGTCTGGGACATGGCTTACGTTCCGAAAACTCCGGTCCCCCTGCCAGCGGGGCAAAGGGCCGTTCTGCCTGAGGAAGCACAATCGCAAAAAGACGATGGCGCTTTGTTATCCTGTCCCGGCGGCTGGCGCGCCAGCAACCGGAAGATGCATTCCCGGGCACTGCGGGGATGCGGCCTGACTGCCCGGAGCCGCAACGGCGGGCGTGATGCGAAAATGCCGGCGGCGGCGCGATGGTCGCATAATCCGTGCCACCCGATCAGGGCCACCCGTGCGCGCTGGCTGTTCGCAATCAGATCACATCCGGATCGATAAAGATCGGTGTGTGGTCGCTGAAGCGCGACAGGCGGAACGGCGTCGGATCGACCAGCGGCGTCGAGCCCAGCACCAGATCCGCCGCCAGCCGCCCGGCGCCGGGACCGATGCCGAAGCCATGCCCGGAAAATCCCGTGGCGACCGTCAGGCCGTTCACCTCGATCGGCCTGTCGATCACGGGCACGATATCCGGCGTCGTGTCGATACGCCCGCCCCAGCTTTCCGCGATGGCGATCTCGCCCAGTTCCGGCCGCTCGGCGCGCAGATCCGCAAGCACCCGCGCGGCCACCCGGCGGTCCGGCGCGGGATCGTTGATGCGCCGCATCTCGAAGGCGGAAACCTCGCCGGCCGGCCGCACCCGGTCGCGCTTCCACGCGGCCCGGAACTCCGGCCCGAACGACAGCTTGGTGGTCGAGAAGCTCTGCCGCAGCAGCGGCAGGAAATCCAAGAAGAAACGAAAGCTGTCGGGCACGAGGTCGTGCGTGTTGTCGGCACGCGGCGTCAGCGTATAGCCGCGGTCCATGCGCCGGCGCAGGCAGATGCCGGCGTTCAGCGTTGCCCCATGGGCGATCTCGAGTGCCTAGGTCGTGCGCATCACCGTCTCGCGCACGGTGAGCTGCGGCAGGCGGATATGGTGATGGCGCAGGAACAGCGAGGACCATGCGCCGGCTGCCAGCAGGACGGAGCGGGTGGCGATGGTGCCGTGCTCCGTCACAACGCCGTGAACCTGTCCGGCATTGACGACCAGCCCACGCGCCGCCGTCATCTGGTGCAGGCTTGCCCCGGCATGGCGGGCGGCCTCCGCGATGGCCGGAGCCGCGATGGAAGGCTCGGCCCGCCCGTCGGTGGGCGTCAGCAGGCCGCCGACCCATGGCTGGCCGCGCGCGGGAAGCGTCGCCTCCGCCTCGTAGGGGGACAGTTCCACCGCCGCGATGCCGGCCGCGCGGCCACGCACGGCCCAGCGCCGCCAGCGCTCCATCTCCGCCCGCTCGCGGGTCAGGCTGAGAAGGCCGGTGCGGCGGAACCCCAGATCGGGGCCAAGATTGGCCTGAAAATCGTCCCAGATCGCCAGACTCTGCACGATCAGCGCCAGTTCGCGCCGGTCGCGGCCCTGCTGGCGCACCCAGCCCCAGTTGCGGCTCGACTGCTCGGCCGCGATGCGGCCCTTTTCCACCACCGCGACCGAGAGTCCCTCGCGCGCCAGGAACAGCGCGGCGGAAACGCCGATGATGCCGCCGCCGATCACCACCACGTCGGCGGACGACGGCAGGCCCTCGTCGCTGGCAACGGACACGAGCGGATGCGGCATGGCGAACCCCGGGACATCAGGCGCGCCGGCATTCTGGCTGCCGGCGGCACGTTCATCATTGCTGGGCCGGACCGGGCCTGAGGCGGCCGGCAGACACCACGCACCCGATTCGTCCGTGTTCACGATCCTCCGCGCCCGTTCGCCCGACAAGGCCCCCGCTGGGGAACAGCCGCGGCCGGCAGCCGGGTGCGGCGATTGCACAACACTGCGCCCGGCCGCCGGTACAAGGGCGACCGAAAGGGGTCGGAATCGAAACCTCTCCGTGTATATGATCCCCATTGCAGACAATGAAACGCGGAGATTGCGATGCCGACCGTCCTCGTTGCCGGCGCTGCCGTGCAGGATTTCATCTACCGGTTCGATACGACACCGGCACGCGGGACCAAGGGACGCGCACGCGATTTCACCTCCATCGGCGGCGGCTCGGGCGCCAATGCCGCCGTGGCGGTCATCCGCCTCGGCGGGCGGGCACAGGTGGTGGCTCCGCTGGGAGACGATCTCATCGGCGAGATGATCGTGCGCGGCCTCAATGCCGAGGGCGTCGATACCTCCAAGATCCTGCGCATTCCGGGGCGGGAATCGCCGGTGTGCTCAGCCATCGTGGATGGCGAAGGCGAACGCACCATCCTTACCTGGCACCCGCCTCATGTCGCGCCGCCTGAAATCGACGATCCCGCTCCCTTCGTGGAAGGCGTGGATGCCGTGCTGACCGACGACCGCTATCCTTCGCTTGCCGTGCCGCTGCTGCTGGAAGCGCGCCGGCGAGGCATTCCCGGCGTGCTCGACGGCGACCGCGCCGAGGGCGACGCCCCGCAGATGCTGCGCGCCGCCAGCCATGTCGTGTTCGGCACGCCGGGACTGCGCGGCACATCCGGGCTGAACGACCCCACCCGCGGCCTGCTGGCGCTGCGCGCCACCACCAACGCCTTCCTTGCCGTCACGCTGGGGTCCGGCGGCGTCATGTGGCTTGAGGACGACAAGGTCCACCGCATGTATTCCTTCCCCATCCATGCCGTGGATACGCTGGGCGCCGGCGACACCTTCCACGGCGCATTCGCGCTGGGTCTGGCGGAGAAGATGGCGCCGCGGGCTGCCCTGCGTTTCGCCTCGGCAGTTGCCGCCATCAAGTGCTCGCGGTTCGGCGGGCGCGCGGGCGTGCCGCGCCGCGACGAGGTGGAAGCCTTCCTCGCCGCCCACCCGGAAACGGCGGACTGAGGCGGCTGCGGCTGATTTGCAACAGGCCCCGCTTTGCGGCGGGGCCGCTGTGGCGCTTTGCGCCGCATTCCACTAAAAGAGAGCTTCGTTCCGCCGACAGGATCGTCGTTGTCCGCCCGCGCCCTCCCGCGCGGGGCTTGCGGCTGTCATTGCCGGCTTTCTTCGCGCGAGGGACCTGCAACTGTGTCTCCGCGCGCCAGACAGGCTTCTTCAGTGGCATTTTCCACCCTTCATCCGGCGCTTGCCCGTGCTCTCGCCGGACGCGACTACACCAACCCGACCCCCGTTCAGGCGGCCGTGCTCGCACCCGAGGCCGGCGGTCGCGACCTGCTCGTTTCCGCCCAGACGGGCTCCGGCAAGACGGTTGCCTACGGGCTGGCCATCGCCGGAACGCTGCTCGGCGACGAGCCCCCGCTGGGGCCGCCGGGCGCGCCGCTGGCACTGGTCATCGCCCCCACCCGCGAGCTCGCGCTGCAGGTTCAGCGCGAACTGGGATGGCTTTATGGCCCGGCCGGCGCACGCATCGTGGCCTGCGTCGGCGGCATGGACCCGCGCCGCGAACAGCGCCTGCTGTCGGCCGGCTGCCATATCGTGGTCGGCACGCCCGGCCGCCTGCGCGATCACCTCGAGCGTGGCCAGATCGATCTTTCCGCGCTGAAGGCCGTGGTTCTGGACGAAGCCGACGAGATGCTCGATCTCGGCTTCCGCGAGGATCTGGAGTTCCTGCTGGATGCCACGCCGCCGGAACGCCGCACGCTGCTGTTCTCGGCCACCATGCCGCGCGGCATCGCCCAGCTTGCCGCGCGCTACCAGCGCACCGCGCTGCGCATCGAGGTTGCCACCACCGAAGGCGGCCACGCCGATATCGATTATCGCGCCATCCGCATCGTGCCGAAGGAAACCGAGCACGTCGTGGTCAACGTGCTGCGTTTCTACGATTCGCCCGGCGCCATCGTGTTCTGCAACACCCGCGAGGCGGTCCGGCACCTGACGGCGACACTGCAGGAGCGGCAGTTCTCGGTCGTCGCGCTTTCCGGCGAACTTGGCCAGAACGAACGCAATCAGGCCCTGCAGGCGCTGCGCGACGGTCGGGCCCGCGTCTGCGTGGCCACCGATGTTGCCGCGCGCGGCATCGACCTGCCCGGTCTCGGCCTGGTGGTGCATGCCGACCTGCCCCACGACGCGGAAAGCCTGCAGCACCGCAGCGGCCGCACCGGCCGTGCCGGTCGCAAGGGCGTGAGCGTGCTGCTGGTGCCGCCGAGCCGACGCCGCAAGGCGGAGATGCTGCTTTCCGTCGCCGGCGTCACGCCGGAATGGGAGGCCCCGCCCTCCGCCGAGGCCATCCGCACGCTCGACCACGAGCGCATGCTGCGCGATCCGGTGCTGACGGACGAGGCCGGCGAGGACGATCTCGCCGCCGGCCGCGCACTGATGGAGCATTTCCCGCCGGAGCAGATCGCGGCGGCGCTGATGCGGCTTTATCGCTCGCGCCTGCCGTCCCCGGAAGAAGTGGAAGACCCCGGCGAAGGCCGGCTGAAGCGCGATCAGGCCCTGCGCGCCCGCTTTGCGCCGGCCGCCGATGGCCAGCCGGGCAGCCAGTGGTTCCGCATTCCGGTCGGCCGGCGCCGCAGCGCCGATCCGCGCTGGCTGCTGCCGCTCATCTGCCGCCGTGGTGGGGTGACCAAGGACGTCATCGGGGCCATTCGCATTTTCGACAACGAAACGGCTTTCGAGATCGCCCTGTCGGCGGTGCCGGGCTTCATCGCCAGCCTGCGCAATGCCGGCCCGGAGGACCTGCCGATCGAGCCGCTCGAAGCCGGCTTCAGCCCGGCCCCGGCGGAACGCAAGAGCCGGCCGCGGCCCTTTGCCAAGGGCGCACCGGCCAAAGGAGCCCCGGCCAAGGGTGCCCCGCGCGGCGAACGCCGCCCGCGCGATGGCGAAGGGCCCGGTCCGCGCGGCCCCCGCCGCCGCAAAGGCGACAACAACGGCTGAACCGCAAAAGGTCCGGGCGGGCTCTTGCCCGGCTACCGGCATCGTCGGTGCTGCAAGAACCAGCGTGATGTCTCAGAAGGCCGGGCCCTGTCGCCCGGCTTTCTGTGTTTCCGCCGCTATCAGACCACCGGCGTCAGCAGCGGCTTGCCCGCCTGCCATGCCTCAAGATTGCCAAGCACCAGATCCGCCATGGCGTGGCGCGTTGCCACCGTGGCCGAGCCGATGTGCGGCGTTACCACCACGTTGGAACGGCTGAGCAACGCCTGCGGCACGCGCGGTTCATGCTCGAACACATCCAGACCCGCCCCGGCGATGCGCCCCTCGATGAGCGCATCGATGAGCGCATGCTCGTCCACCAGCGCGCCACGCGCGATATTGATGAGAAGGCCGGACGGCCCCAGCGCGTCCAGCACCGCCGCATCCACCAGATGCCGCGTCGAGACGGTTGCCGGTGCGCACAGGATCAGCACATCGCAGGCCCGAGCCAGTTCGGCCGGCGTGCGAAAATAGCCATAGGGCACGTCCGCCT
>DAIPYB010000091.1:0-8560 GCA_036782955.1 Pseudoxanthobacter sp.
GACGTCCGTCCGGCGGCGAAGGAATGTGGTCGTTTTCGCTGGCCGGGACCAGAAAATCAATCCCGTTTGTCCGGCTTGTCGTCTGAGGGCGCCCGATCTTGTCGCGGCCGGTCTTGCGGGAGCCGGTCTCCTGGTCGCAGAACCTCAGTGGCCAAAGGCCGAAGCGGCCACCGCCACGTGGCGCCGCACCGGCCGCCCCGGGCCGATCCACAGGTCCAGGAAGCCATCCAGCCACGCGCGCACGGCGGCGTCATAGGCGAAACGGTCGGAGAAGTGCGTCGGCACGGCCCGCGCGCCGGCGGAGCGTGTCATGACGCTGGCCCGCGCCGTCCAGCGATGCACCATCGCCAGCGTCAGTTCGGGATGGAACTGGATGCCATAGGCCGCCGGCCCGACCCGCATGGCCTGATGGGGAAAGGAATCGCCCGATGCCAGCAGGGCGGCCCCCGCCGGCAGATCGAAGCCCTCTCCGTGCCAGTGATAGACGTGTTTCGGCCAGGGCATCAGCGCCTTGCCGCAGTCTGTCGCGGTAATCGGATAATAGCCGACTTCCACCAGCCCGCCCGGATGGGGGGCGACCCGCGCGCCGCAGTGCCGCGCCAGCATCTGCGCGCCGAGGCAGATGCCCAGCAGCGGCTTCTTCTCGCGCAGCGGCACGCCCATCCACTCGATCTCGCGGCGGACGAAGGCATCGGGATCGTTGGCGCTCATCGGTCCGCCGAACACGATGGCGCCGGCATGACGCTCCATGGACGCGGGCAGGGAGTCGCCAAAGCGGGGGCGGCGTACATCGAGGCGGAAACCGCGGGCGGCAAGCGCGTGGCCGATGCGGCCGGGGCTGGAGTGCTCGCCGTGCAGCACGATCAGAACACTGTCGGGCTGCCCGTCATCGCCGGCCGGTCCGCCGGCATGGAAGCGCAGCGCCATCTGATGTTCGTCCGAAAAGGCCACCCCCGAACCTCCTCCCGCCGGCTCCGCTGCCGCCCGCGGGCGGCTGGATTCAGCCAGCACTCATTGCACTGCAGCATAACACCGGCTCTTTGCCGGAGAAAAGGCAATGCAGCCGCGTGCTGGCATCCAAGCCGGCAATTTTCATCCGTTTCGACACTTTGCCGCGCAATCGGGGCCGCGCCGGGGCACAACTCAGGCGGTTGCGGGGCGTGGGGGCGTTGCGGAGGCGGCTTCCGTGGCACCGGCCTCGCGCAGGCTGGCCACGCGCTGGCGCAGCGCCACCCGCTCACGGGTGGAAACGCCCAGCAGCTCGGCAACCCGCCAGACGGTGTTTTCCTCGAATTCCGTCACCGTGCCGTCGGCATAGACGGCCTGCCACATCATCTCCACCACGCTGAGACGACCCTGTTCGTCCAGCGTGCGCTTGAGAACGGAGGTGAAGCGGTAGAGGTCCACGGCCTCGTCGTCCGCCTCGCGGGCCTCTTCCACCAGCCGGCGGGTTTCTTCCGGCGAGAGACCGTAGGTAGAGGCAAGCGTGCGGCTGATGGCGGCCTGCTCGGCAGGCCGCACGATGCCATCCACGGAGATGAGGTGCACCAGAAGCGCCGCCACGGCCAGCCGGTGGTCGTCCTCGGCAAAGGTGCGCGCCGGCGCATCGCCGGCCAGCTCGGTGATGAAATCGCGCAGCGCCCTGAACATCCGGTCTCCTTGCGTGGGTGCGGTGCCGGCGGCGCGGTGCCGCCGGCTTGCGAACAAGGATTGAGGCCCGCGCGGCCCGCGTCAAGCTGCCTGCCGGGCCGGCGGCCCGTCTCTGCAAGCCCCACGCCTTGCTTCAGAGCGCGCGGTCGCGGGCGAGGAAGGCGCGGATTGCATCCGGCGAAACGTCGCTGGCCACGAAGCTCTGCCCGATGCCGCGGGCGAGAATGAAGGTGAGGCGACCGCGCTTCACCTTCTTGTCCTGCGTCATCAGGCTGACGAGGGTGTCGTCGTCGGCCATCTCGCCGGGAATGTCGCTCATGCGGGTCGGCAGGCCGACCGCGCGCAGGTGCGCTTCCACGCGAACGGCATCTTCCTGCGGGCACAGGCCCGAGGCGGCCGAAAAGCGGAAAGCTTGTGCCATGCCGATCGCCACGGCCTCGCCATGAATGAGCCGCTCGCCATAGCCGCAATAGGTCTCCAGCGCGTGGCCGAAGGTGTGGCCCAGATTGAGCAGGGCGCGCGCCCCGGTGGTTTCCTTCTCGTCGGCCACCACCACGCGCGCCTTGGCCCGGCAGGAGGCCGCCACCGCTTCCGTCAGTTCCGGCCCGCGCCCGAGCACGCCGGCATGATGCTGCTCAAGCCAGCCGAAGAAAGCGGCGTCGTCGATGAGGCCGTACTTGGCGATCTCGGCATAGCCGGCGCGCATGTGGCGCGGCGGCAGGGTGGCAAGGGCCGCGGTATCGGCCAGCACCAGCGAGGGCTGGTGAAAGGCCCCGACGAGATTCTTGCCGCGGGGAGTGTTGATGCCGGTCTTGCCCCCGACGGAGGAATCGACCTGCGCCAGCAGGCTGGTCGGCACCTGCACGAAGCGCATGCCGCGCCGCACGAGGGAGGCGGCGAAGCCCGCCAGATCGCCGATGACGCCGCCGCCCAGTGCCACAACCAGATCGCCGCGCTCGCGGCGCTGGGCCAGCAGCTGGTCGACCACGTCCTCCAGCACGGCAAAGCTCTTGCTCTGCTCGCCGGCCGGCACCTCGATCACCTCCGGCTCCAGCCCGGCGCGGCCGAGCGCGCCCACAAGCCGCTCGCCCTGTGCCTGTCGCACCTCGCTGTCGGTGACGACGCTGACGCGCACGCCCGGAAAACGGGCGGCGATTTCCTCGCCCGCGCGCCCGATCAGGTCCGGGCCGATGAGGATGTCGTAGGCGGCACCCGGCAGCGGCACGGATACGGTGACGACGGGGGCGGTCAGGGTCTGGGTTGCGCTCATGTGCGCTGTCCTCAAATGGCTGTTCTGCCGCGGGCAGCCGCCCTGCGGCAGGCGCTGTCCTCAGCAGGCGTTTTCTTCGGGTGCGTCCGGGCCGAAATGCCCGTCGAGGGCATCGATGATGGCCTGCACCACCACATCATGGGGCATGTCGCGCGAGCGCACCGTGAGGTCGGCCTGTGCGAACACCGGCTCGCGCACGGCGAGCAGCGCGCGCAGCGTGCCCTCGGGGTCGGCGTTGGCCAGAAGCGGGCGGTTGTTGCGCCGGCGCACGCGCGCCAGAAGCGTCGGAACCTCGGCTTTCAGCCACACCGAAACACCGGCCGCGGCAATGGCAGCACGGGTTTCGGGCGCCATGAAGGCACCGCCGCCCGTGGCCAGAATCTGCGGCCCCTCGCCCAGAATGCGCGCGATGACGCGCTTCTCGCCGTCACGGAAGCTGGTTTCGCCGTGGATGGAGAAGATCTCCGGGATGGTCATCCCGGCGGCCCGTTCGATTTCATGGTCGGCATCGACAAAGGGCAGGCCCAGCACCTGCGCCAGCCTGCGGCCGACGGTGGTCTTGCCCGCGCCGGGCATGCCGATGAGCACGATTGACCGGCTGCCGAGCCGGTCGCGGATGGATGCGGCACAATCGCGTGCGCCAGCCTCGCTGGTGGTCATGAAGGGCGCCTCCGCCGAAGGTCCGCACGGCGCGCTGCCGGCGGAACTTTTGGCTGCTTGAAGAATGCGGCGGCTTCCCTGTCAAGCCTTTGTCGGCAAAGCGGCGGCAAAACCTGCCGCTCGGCCCGGGCACCGCAGGCTTTGAACAGCAGAAACCGGCCGTAGGGCTGGATCTCGCGGCTCCGGCATGGCAAACAACGCCTTGTCCGGCCGTCTGCACGGCGGACCACCTGCGGGCGTGGCGGAATTGGTAGACGCAGCGGACTCAAAATCCGCCGTCCTCACGGATATGTCGGTTCGAGTCCGACCGCCCGCACCATTCCCGAGCGCAGCCCTCCGAATGTAAAAGTCACGCGTCAGAGTTTGTCCCGGCGCCTTCGTTTCGAGGGCTGGCTTTCCGATGTCTCCGGATGGCTGCGTCGGCCGGAACCTCGACCTGCCTGCGATTACCGTCATCAATGAGCCGATGGCCAGCTCCGGGCGCGCAGGCACGATGACCGGCAGCGATGCGCATTCATGAACCATTGATATGGCTTCATGCCATTTGTTGCTGCTAATCGATGGCTGCCGAGAGGCCTATCTTCCGCACGTCGTGGCGACGGACCGTCACCGGACGGACGGAGGATGAGCAATGCAAAAGCGGCAACTCGGCAAGAACGGCCTTGAGGTCTCCGCGATCGGCTTCGGCTGCATGGGGCTGAATTTCAGTTACGGCCATGCTCTGACCAATGATGACGCCATTGCGCTGATCCGCAAGGCAGTCGATCTGGGCGTGACCTTCTTCGATACCGCAGAGGTCTACGGTCCCTATACCAATGAGGAAATTGTCGGCGCCGCGCTTCGCCCGGTCCGCGACAAGGTGGTGATCGCGACCAAGTTCGGCTTCGATATCGAAGGCGGCAAGATGGTCGGCATGAACAGCCGCCCGGAGCAGATCAGGAAGGTGGCGGATGCCTCGCTGAAGCGCCTCGGCATCGATGTCATCGACCTGTTCTATCAGCACCGCGTCGATCCGGAGGTGCCGATCGAAGATGTCGCCGGCGCGGTCAGGGACCTCATTGCTGCCGGCAAGGTGCGGCACTTCGGGATGTCCGAGCCCGGTGCGCAGACGGTTCGTCGTGCCCATGCCGTGCAGCCGGTCACCGCGCTTCAGAACGAGTACTCGCTGTGGACCCGCGGCCCGGAGACCAACGGCATTCTCGATGTCTGCGAAGAACTCGGCATCGGTCTGGTGCCCTACAGCCCGCTGGGCAAGGGGTTCCTCACCGGCGCCATGAGCAAGGACACCAAACTCGGCGAGGGCGATTTTCGCGCCATCCTGCCGCGCTTCACGCCCGAGGCGATGGAGAAGAATCAGGCGCTGGTCGACCTCCTGAAGCGGATCGCTGCCGAAAAGCAAGCAACGCCGGCACAGATCGCGCTGGCCTGGCTGCTTGCACAGAGGCCCTGGATCGTTCCGATCCCCGGAACCACGAAACTGCACCGGCTGGAGGAAAATCTCGGCGCAGCGGATGTCGTGCTGACGGAAGCCGATCTCGCCGAGATCCGGCAGGCGCTGGCCGAGATCGATGTGGAGGGCGAGCGCTATCCGGCCCATCTCATGGCCACCACCGGCCGCTGAACGGTGCAGGAGGGCGATGGAATGGGTGACGAACGGAAACTGTCGCGCCGCGCGGCGCTGGCCGGAGCCTTGTCCATGCCGCTTGCGGCCGGGCTGGTCTTGCCCGCGGATGCGGCCGCAGCCCCGACGGGCGCTTCCGTCCTCGTCGCTTATTTCTCCCGCTCCGGAAATACCCGTGTGATCGCCGGACAGATCCGTCGTGCCTATCAGGCGGACCTCTTCGAGATCGCGCCGGCGACGGCCTATCCCGAGGACTACGAGGAGACCGTCCGGCAGGCGGAGCGCGAGCGGCAGGCGGGGTATGAGCCTCCGCTCGCGGCGACCGTGCCGGATATAGGGCGGTACGGCGCGGTATTTCTAGGCTTCCCGATCTGGGGAACGACGGCGCCTGCCGTGGTCCGCGCCTTCCTGTCCCGGCACGATCTTTCGGGAAAGACCGTCGTGCCGTTTATCACCCACGGCGGCTACGGTCCCGGCAGCAGCAGGCAGGTTCTCGCCGCGCATGCGCCCCGCGCGCGGCTTCTCGATGGTTTCGTTCTTCGACAGGATCAGGAACGCGAGACGCTGGCGCAGGTAACGCGCTGGCTCGGCGACGTTCGGATCGACTGACAGGCGTGCGGCGGGGCCGGCGGCGGACGGCCATCAATCTCACAGGAACCAGAACAGGCATGACCAACACTATCGAAGGCAAGGTCGTCGTCATTACGGGCGCCAGCAGCGGCCTCGGTGCGGAGACCGCGCGCCATCTCGTCAGGGCGGGCGCGAAGGTTGCGCTTGGCGCGCGCCGGCTTGACCGGCTTGAGGCGCTGGCCGGGGAACTCGGGATCGGGAGGGAAGCGATCTTCAAGGTCGATGTGACCGACCGCGAGCAGGTCGCGGCTTTCGTCGACCATGCAGCCAAGACCTATGGCCGCATCGACGTCATGATCAACAATGCCGGCGTGATGCCGCTCGCCCCGCTGGAGATGCTGCGCTTCGACGAATGGGACCGGTGTATCGACGTCAACATCAAGGGCGTGCTCTGGGGCATCGCGGCGGCGCTGCCCTATTTCAAGGCGCAGAAAAGCGGCCAGTTCATCAATGTCTCGTCTGTCGCTGGTCACACGATCAGCGCCGGAGGGGCGATCTACTCCGCGACGAAGTATTCGGTGCGGGTGATCTCCGAGGCGCTGCGCAAGGAGGTCAAGCCCTACAACATTCGCACCACGGTGCTGTCGCCGGGCGCGGTGGATACGGAACTGCCGCAATCCGTGGGGGCGCCGGGTGTGAACGAAGCCATTGCGGGCTATTATGCGGCGAACGCGATCCCCGCCGATAGCTTTGCCCGCTGCGTGCTGTTTGCGATGAGCCAGCCCGAGGCCGTCGATATCAACGAGATCCTGTTCCGTCCGACGGTTCAGGAACTCTGAGGCAGTCCCATGCTTCAGGAAACAGAAGACGGGCCGGGGCCCGTGGGACCGGGCGGGGCGTTTGCGCAAGAGACATCGGTGGCGCCGCCGCCCTCCGGCAAGTGGCATGTTCTTGCCGTGCTCAGCGCCCTGATGGGGTTCGCGTCGATCTCGACGGACTTCTACCTTCCCGCCATGCCGGCCATGGCGGCAGCGCTCGGCGCGGATGCCGGCACGATCGAGTTCACGATCTCCGGCTATCTCGTCGGCTTCAGCCTCGGGCAACTGCTTTGGGGGCCCGTCAGCGATCGCCACGGCCGCCGTGGGCCGGTGGCGGCTGGGCTTGTGCTGTTTATCATCGGCTCGGCCGGGTGCGGGCTCTCCGGCAGCGCCGGGGCGATCATCTTCTGGCGTATCGTACAGGCGCTCGGCGCATCGGCGAGCGTCGTGCTTGCCCGGGCGATGGTGCGCGATCTCTACGCGGGTGCGCGCGCGGCGCAGATGCTTTCAACCCTCATCGTCATCATGGCGATTGCGCCGCTCCTCGGGCCGGTTCTGGGGGCGCAGGTCGCCGTCCTTGCCGGGTGGCGCGCGATCTTCTGGCTGCTCGTGATCCTTGGCACTGCGACGTTCGCGGCGCTGTTCACGCTGCCCGAGACCCTGCCTGCCGCACGCCGTAGCCGCCGGTCGCCCGGCCGCGCCCTGGCCCGCTATGGCGAACTCCTGACACAGCGCCGGATTCTCGGCTATGCGGGTTCGGGCGGCTTCTTCTATGCCGGCATGTTCGCCTATATCGCCGGCACGCCGTTCGCTTTCATCACCTACCACCATGTGCCGGCGGAATATTACGGCCTGCTGTTCGGCGCCGGCATCCTCGGCATCATGGCGACCAACATCGTCAATGCGCGGCTCGTGCGGCGGCTGGGGATCGACAGGAGCTTGACGGGCGGAACGCTGATGGCGGCGCTCTCGGCCTGCGTTCTGGCGGTAACGGCCTTGACCGGCTTCGGAGGTCTCTGGGGGCTGTTCCTGCCGCTCCTTGTCTTCGTGTCCTGCACGGGTTTCATCGTCGCGAATTCCATCGCGGGGGCGCTGAGCGATTTTCCCGCGGAGGCGGGCGCTGTTTCGGCGCTGGTCGGGGCTGTTCAATATGGCAGCGGCATTGCCGGGTCCGGCCTCGTCGGTGCCTTTGCCGACGGAACACCGCGTCCGATGGGCTGGGTCATCGCACTGTGTGGCATCGGAAGCCTGCTTTGCACGCGCCTGCTGGGCCACGAGCCTGCCGGAGAGCGCCCGAAATGAGGCGATGATCTCCGGCAGTGCCTTGCACGGTTCTTCAGAAATAGGTCGGCAGGCGGGACGTGTAGGGCTGCTCCAGCGCGGCGATCTCGTCGGCGGCCAGTTTCAGGTCGAGTGCCGCGGCGGCATCGACGAGATGCTTCGGCTGGGTCGCGCCGATGATCGGCGCGGTAACGCCCGGATTGTTCAGCACCCATGCCATGGCAGCCGTCGCCATCGCGATGCCGCGTGCGTCGGCGATCTTCTGGACCGCATCGACGATTGCTTTGTCGCTCTCCTGAAACAGGGGCCGGCCGAACATGTCCGCGGTCGGGTTCTCCGTACCGCGCGTGGTGCTCCTGTCGCCCCACGGCCGGGTGACCAGGCCGGCGGCGAGCGGGCTCCACGGCATCGAACCGATGCCCTGATCGGCGAGCAGGCCGAACATCTCGCGCTCTTCCTCGCGCTGCAGCAGATTGTACTGGTGCTGCATGGAGACGAAGCGCGTCCAGCCATTGAGGCTGGCCACGTACTGCATCTTGGAAAACCGCCATGCCCACATGGAGGAGGCGCCGATATAGCGGGCCTTGCCCGCCTTCACGACGTCGTGAAGCGCCTCCATTGTTTCCTCGACCGGCGTCGCCGGATCGAAGCGGTGGATCTGGTAGAGGTCGATATAGTCGGTCCCGAGCC
>DAIPYB010000092.1:0-8555 GCA_036782955.1 Pseudoxanthobacter sp.
GTCGAAGGGGCTGGCGGTGGCGCGCATGGCCGCGCACATCACCTACATGTCGGAGGCCGGCCTGCAGCGCAAGTTCGGCCGCGCCCTGCAGGACCGTAACGCCATCACCTTCGGCTTCGATGCCGATTTTCAGGTGGAGAGCTATCTGCGCCATCAGGGGCAAAGCTTCGTGGACCGGTTCGACGCCAACTCCTATCTCTACGTGACGCGCGCGATGGATTATTTCGATCTCGCGGCCGATCACGGCGGGGTGCTGGCCAGTGCCTTCCGCGGTACGCGCACGCGGTTCTGCGTGGTCTCGTTCACATCCGACTGGCTGTTTCCCACCCGCGAAAGCCGCGTGATCGTGCATGCGCTGAACGCGGCGGCGGCCAATGTGTCGTTCGTGGAAATCGAGACCGACCGCGGCCACGACGCCTTCCTGCTCGACGAGCCGGAGATGCTGGCCACCGTGCGCGGCTTCCTCACCGGGGCGGCACGGGCGCGTGGCATCCGTCCCCCGGCCGAGGCCGCCTGAGGGCGCCGCCGGGCGGGCGCCTTCATCCTTCCCTTCGGATTCAGAGAACAAGCCATGGCCAACATTCAGCTGCCCGAACCGCGCGTCGACCTGCGCGTGGTGGCCGATCTGGTGCAGCCCGGCACCCGCGTGCTCGATGTCGGCTGCGGCGACGGCGCCCTGCTCGCCTACCTCGCCGCCACGCGGCAGGTGGAAGGGCGCGGCATCGAGCTGTCGCAGGCCGGCGTCAACGATTGCGTCGCCCGCGGTCTGGCGGTGGTGCAGGGCGATGCCGACACCGATCTGGCGGACTACCCGGATGATGCCTTCGATTATGTCATCCTCAGCCAGACGCTGCAGGCCACCCGCGAACCGCGCCGGGTTCTGGAGCACCTGCTGCGCATCGGCCGGCGGGCGATCGTGTCGTTTCCCAATTTCGGTCACTGGTCGGTGCGGCTGCATCTGGGCTTTCTCGGCCGCATGCCGGTCACGGAGAACCTGCCCTACACCTGGTACGACACGCCCAACATCCATTTCTGCACCATCCGCGATTTCGTTTCGCTGGCGCATGAACTCGATGCCGTGATCGAACAGGGCGTGGCGCTGAATGCCGCCGGCCAGCGTATCCCGTTCCGGGCGCCATGGGTGTTCTGGAACATCTTCGGCCAGCAGGCGGTCTTCCTGCTGCGGCGCTGAACGGGTCTGCCGTCCGGGTGCCGCGGCCTGCCGGGGAAAAGGGGGCGCCGGTTGTTTCAGGCGCCTTCAGCCGGCCCGGCGCAGCCCGACGGCTCGCGGCGCGCAAGCGGCAGCGGGGCGAGCGCGGCGGCGGTCGTGCGCCGGCGGCGGGAGAAGCGGGCAACCGGATGGGGGCCGGCCATGGCCGGCACCAGCCGCGGCACGCGCATGGCGCGCCCGTCGCTGGGCACCGGTTGCCACAGCCGCTTTTCCGCTTCCACCAGAATGAGCCCCGAAAAGGCCGGCGACACCCGCCGGCCGATGCTCTCCAGCGCCCTTGCCGCGCCTACGATCGCGCGGGCTCTCAGCGGGGGCATGAACAGTGCCTCGCCCCAGCCGGTCGGCGAAAGCCGGGCATCGGCCAGAAGCTGGTCGAGCTGGCTGCGGCTGTAGGGCCGGCCGTTGCCGAACGGCGTGGAATCGGCCCGCGCCCACAGCCCGCGCCGGTTGGGCACCACCGCCACCAGCCGCCCGCCCGGCGCCAGAACGCGCCAGATTTCGCGCAGCATCGCTTCCGGCGCCTCGGCTTCCTCCAGTGCGTGGATCACCAGAAGCCGGCTCACCGAGGCGTCCGGCAGCGGCAATTCATCCTCGCTGACGAGGGCGGCGCGGTTCAGTCCCTCCGCCGGCCATGCCGAAATGCCCATGCGGGCCGGCATCAGGCTGACCGCCGTGCGGGCGCGGCCGGCGAAGCGCTCCATGAACGGCGCGGCGAAGCCGAGACCCACGGCGCAGTCGTCGGCGGTGTTCTGCGCCATCTCCTTCAGGCGTGCGGCGACAAGGCCTTCGACGGCATGGCCGAGGGGGCAGTCGTAGAACGCTCTGAGCGCAACCACGTCGAGCGGCATTTGACCTCTGGTTCTCGTTGTCGCGGCGGGGCCGGGGGAAGCGCCCCGGTGGTGTAGCCTCCAAAGCGGCCTGCAACTCCCAAGGTGGCCTGTCGCGGCGGCAGTTTCCAGTGCCTGCGTGGCCGGGGAGGATGGAATTTGCACCGCCGGGGCGGTTTTCAAAGCGCGGAAAAGGGCTGTAAAGTCGCCCCTCCCCGGCAGCCGCCGCCACCGGCGCGCGCTGGTGGCCGCATTTTCACGCATTGCCGCTCCGAGGGGGAGAGTGCCTCATGTCCACGCCGGTTCCCGTGTCCGCATCTGCGGCCGATGCCGCGGAAGTCCGCCTGATCGCCTGCCTCGAGGACAATTACGCCGTGCTCGTCCATCGCCCGGATGCCAGCGGCCACGGTCCCGGCACGACCTTTCTGGTCGATGCCCCGGACGAGGCGCCGGTTCTGGCGGCGCTGGATGCCGCCGGCTGGACGCTGGATGCCATCCTGCTCACCCACCACCACGGCGACCACACCGGCGCGGCGGGTGCGCTGGCGGCCGATACCGGGGCGGCACTGATCGGTCCGGCGGCGGAGGCCGACAAGATGCCCGATCTCGATATCGCCCTTGAGGACGGCGCGGTATTCCGCATCGGGCCGTTCGAGGTGCAGGCCATCGCCACGCCCGGCCACACCGCCGGGCCGCTCAGCTATTACCTGCCGGCCGAAAAGCTGGCCTTCACCGGCGACACGCTGTTCGCACTCGGTTGCGGGCGGTTGTTCGAGGGCACGGCGGCAACCCTCTGGGCTTCCCTCAGGCACCTGCGCGAGGTTCTGCCGGACGATACCCGCGTCTATTGCGGCCACGAATACACGCTCTCCAACGCCCGCTTCGCGCTTGCCGTCGATCCCGGCAACGCCGCGCTGGTGAAGCGGGCGGGCGCGATCGAGGCGGCGCGTGCCGCCGGCCGGCCGACGCTGCCCTTCCTCATGGGCGAGGAGAAGGCGACGAACCCGTTCCTGCGCGCCGACGATCCGGCGGTCGCCGCCAGCGCCGATCTGGAAGGGGCGGCGCCCGCCGCCGTGTTCGCTGCCCTGCGCGCCCGCAAGGACAGCTATCGATGATCCCGTCCGGCCTGTCCGCTGCCGGCGTGGTTGCCCTGCTCGGTCTGGAGCCGCATCCCGAGGGCGGCTTCTACCGCGAGATGTTCCGCGATCCCGACCCGGCCGGCGGGCGGGATTTCTCCACCGCGATCTATTTCCTGCTGCCGGCGGGCGCCCGTTCGCACTGGCACCGGGTGGATGCCGCCGAGGTCTGGCACTGGTATGCCGGTGCGCCCCTGCTGCTGGAGATCGCCGCCGGCGACGAGGCTGCGCCGGCCGGGCAGCGCCTCGGCCCCGATCTGGCGGCGGGCGACCGGCCGCAGGGCGTCGTGCCGCCGTTCCACTGGCAGGCGGCCCGCTCGCTGGGGGACTGGACGCTGGTCGGCTGTACCGTGGCGCCGGGCTTCCGCTTCGCCGGCTTCGAACTGGCGGCACCCGGCTGGGCTCCGGGCCCGCCCGCGGCCTGACGCGTTTCCGCTGCCCCGTCCTCCCGGCTGCCCGCGCGGCGCTTCCGTGCCTTCGTTCAAGAGAGAGTGTCATGACCCGCAGCGCCGCGACCCTTGTCGGCCTGACCGCCATCATGATGTGGGCCACCCTTGCCACCCTCACCGCCGCCTCCGGCGCGGTGCCGCCCTTCCTGCTCAACGCGCTGTGCTTCACCGCCTCGGGCCTCGTCGGGCTGGTGGCGGTGCGCGTGCGCACCGGTTCGCTGGCGGTGCTGAGGCAGCCGTGGCCGGTGTGGCTTCTGGGCGTGCTGGGCCTGTTCGGCTACCATTTTCTCTATTTCACCGCCGTCAAGACGGCGCCGCCGGCCGATGCCAGCCTGATCTGCTATCTCTGGCCGCTGCTGATCGTGATCTTCTCCGGCTTCCTGCCGGGCGAGACGCTGAAGGCCCATCACATCGTCGGCGCTCTGGCCGGGCTGGTCGGCGCCGGGCTGATCGTCACGCGCGGCGGCACGGCCCTGTCGCTGTCGCCGGCCTATGCCTTCGGCTACGGCGTCGCGGTGGTCGCGGCCATCACATGGGCGCTCTATTCCGTGCTGTCGCGCCGCTTCGCCGGAGTGCCGAGCGCAACGGTGGCGGGCTTCTGCCTGGCGACGGGCGTGCTGTCGGCCCTGTGCCATCTCGCCTTCGAGACGACGGTGTGGCCGTCCGGGCCGGTGGAATGGGGCGCGGTGGCGCTGTTGGCGGCACTGCCCATCGGGCTGGCGTTCTTCACGTGGGATGTCGGCATGAAGCACGGCGACATTCAGGTGCTGGGGGCGGCGGCCTATGCGGCGCCGCTGCTTTCCACGCTGCTGCTGATCGCGGTCGGCATCAGTCAGGCGAGCTGGGTGCTGCTGATCGCCTGCGCGCTCATTTCCGGCGGCGGTCTGGTGGCGGCCAAGGACATGCTGCTGCGCCGCAAGCCGTAAGCGGTGGCGGTCAGTATTCGACGCGCACGAGGCTGAGGCCGTCCGGCGGCGCGACCGGGCCGCAGCGGGTACGGTCGGCGGCGGCCAGCGCGGCGGCAAGGTCGTCCGCACTCCAGCGGCCGTCGCCCACCATCGCCAGCGACCCCACCATGGAGCGCACCTGATTGTGCAGGAACGAGCGCGCCGAGGTCTCCACCACGATTTCCTCGCCGTCTCTCCGCACGCTCAGCGCCTCAAGGGTGCGGATCGGGCTTTTCGCCTGGCATTCGGCGGCGCGGAAGGTGGTGAAGTCATGGCGCCCGAGCAGGCGCGGCGCCGCCTGCGCCATGGCCTGCCAGTCGAGCGCCCGGGCAACGCGCCAGACGTGACCCCGCGTGATCACCGCCGGGGCACGGCGGTTAAGGATACGGTAACGATAATAGCGCTGCGTTGCGGAAAACCGCGCCTCGAAATCGTCCCCCACCCGCTCCGCCGCCAGCACCGCCACCGGCGCCGGACGCAGGTGGGCGTTCATGGCATCGCGCACCGTGTCCGGCCGCCAGTCGCGGGTGAGGTCGATGTGGGCCACCTGCCCCTCGGCATGGACCCCGGCATCCGTGCGCCCGGCGCCGTTGACGGTCACCGCCTCTCCGGAGAAAGCCGTCACGGCGGCCTCCAGCGCACCTTGCACGGAAGCGCCGAAACCCTGTCGCTGCCAGCCCACGAACGGGCCGCCGTCATATTCGATGGTGAGCTTGTAGCGCGGCATTGTTTCGCTTACGTTCCGCCTTGGTTCGCTTTTTGATCGGTTTGGCGGGGCAGTGACATTGCAGGGATACAGCCGGAGAGGAAGGCTCTCAGCCGAGCTTCGTGCCGGCCGCAACGGCAGTGCCGTTGAGGAAGGCATCGGCGGCCATCGGCCCCTTGCCGGCGCGCTGCACCTCAAGAAGCCGCACCGCCCCTTCGCCGCAGGCAATGGTCAGGCGGTCGTCGAGCGCCGTTCCCGGCGCTCCGCTGCCGCCGGCCAGCGTGGTGCGCAGCACCTTCAGGCGCTCCGTGCGCTCGCCGGCCGCGATCTCGCACCACGCGCCGGGAAAGGGGGAAAGGCCGCGGATGTGATTGTGAACCTCGCCGGCCGGCCGGGTCCAGTCGATACGGGTCTCCGCCTTGTCGAGCTTGGCGGCATAGGTCACGCCCGCCTCCGGCTGCGGCTCGGTCGCCAGCGAGCCGCGCGACAGGGCGGAAAGCGCCCGCACCATCAGATCCGCGCCGAGGCGCGAGAGGCGGTCGTGCAACTGGCCGGCGGTCTCGTCCGCCCCGATCGTCACCCGCTCGCTCAGCGCCACGGCGCCGGTGTCGAGGCCCTCGTCCATCTGCATCACCATCACGCCGGTTTCCCGGTCGCCGGCCATGATGGCGCGGTTGATCGGCGCCGCGCCGCGCCAGCGCGGCAGCAGCGAGGCGTGCAGGTTGAGGCAGCCGTATTCGGGCGCGGCGAGCACGGCGGCGGGCAGGATCAGCCCGTAGGCCACCACCACGGCGACATCGGCCTCATGGGCGGCGAATTCGGCCTGCGCCGCCTCGTCCCGCAGGGTGCGCGGGGTGAAGACGGGAATGCCGAAGCCGGCCGCCAGTTCATGCACCGGCGAGCGCTTCTCGGCCATGCCGCGGCCGGCGGGTTTGGGCGCGCGGGTATAGACCGCAACCACCTCGTGGCCCTGACCGAGGATCTCGACCAGCGTCGGCACGGCGAAATCCGGCGTGCCCATGAAGACGATGCGAAGCGACATGGGGCCGGGTCCTCGATTGGCGGCGGTTGGGCGGGCAGCTGCGCGGCGGATGCCGCCTCAGCGGCCGGCGTGGCGCGCGAGCTTCTGGAATTTCTTGACGACGCGGTCGCGCTTCAGCTTCGACAGGTGGTCGATGAAGAGCACGCCGTTCAGGTGGTCGATCTCGTGCTGCAGGCAGGTGGCGAGCAGGCCCTCGGCCTCCAGCTCGCACGCGCTGCCGTTGCGGTCGAGAAAGCGCACCCGCACGCGGGCCGGCCGCTCCACTTCCTCATAATAGTCGGGAATGGACAGGCAGCCTTCGTTGTAGGCCGATATCTCGTCGGACGACCACACGATCTCAGGGTTGATGACGCCGAGCGGTTCGGGCGGCGTGCCTTCCTTCGCCACGTCCACCACCAGCACACGGCGCGGCACGGCGATCTGGATCGCGGCCAGCCCGATGCCGGGGGCGGCGTACATGGTTTCCAGCATGTCGTCCACGAGCGCGCGGGCCGTGTCGTCCACGGTTTCCACGGGGTCGCTCTTCTGCCTCAGACGGGCGTCCGGCAGCACAATGATGTCGCGTTTGGCCATGGGTGCAGAGATATGAAAAGGCGGGCGGCCGGTCAATCGACCGTGCGGGCTATTTTCGCCGCCTGTCCCGGCGCGGACGGGGGTGCGGCAATGCAGGCCGGGAGCAGCAGCGAATGAGCGACGGATGGTCGTTGGTGGTGGCGCTGAACGGGCGCCTGCTGGAGGCGCCGCTGGTGCTGGCCGGCGTGGCGCTGGCGCTGGTGGCGGCCTTCGTGGCCGGCTGGCTGGCCGGGCGGAATTCCGGTTCGGTGGTATCGGGCGATGCCGGCGCGCTGGAGCGCCGCCTTGCCGAACTCGGCCGGGTGCAGGCGGAAACCTCCGGCCGGCTCGCCACCATGGCGGAGGTGCTGGGCAGCCGTCAGGCGGATCTGGCCCGCGTCGTGGCCGACCGGCTGGACGGGCTTGGCCATCGCATCGGCCAGTCGATGACGGAGGGCGCGCGCACCACGCACGAGAACCTGCGGCGGCTGGCGGAGCGGCTGGCGGTGATCGACCGGGCCGACCGCACCATCGCCGATCTGACCGGGCATGTGGTGGCGCTGGAGCGCATTTTTTCCGACAAGCAGGCTCGCGGTGCCTTCGGTCAGGGGCGGATGGAGGCAATCGTGCGCGATGCGCTGCCGGAGGGTGCCTATGCCTTTCAGGCGGGTCTTTCCAATGGCACCCGGCCGGATTGCCTGATTCGCATGCCCAACGGCCAGCCGCTGCTGGCCATCGACGCCAAGTTTCCGCTGGAAGCGTGGAACCGGGTGCGCAGCGCCGAAACGCCGGAGGCATTGAAGGCGGCGGAGAGCCAGTTCCGCCGCGATGTCGTCCGCCATGTCGAGGATATCCGCACCCGCTATCTCATCGCCGGCGAGACGCAGGATACCGCGCTGATGTTCGTGCCCTCCGAGGCACTGTTCGCCGATCTGCACGAACATTTCGGCGACGTGGTGGAGCGCGCGGTTGCAGCGCGCGTGGTCGTCGTCTCGCCCTCGCTGCTGCTGCTGTCGATTCAGGTGATGCAGTCCCTGCTGAGGGACGAACGGATGCGGGCGCAGGCCCACGTCATCCAGGCCGAGGTGCGCCGGCTGGTGGAAGATGTCGGCCGGCTGGCGGAGCGCGCCGCCGCCCTGGAGAAACACTTCGCGCAGGCGCAGCAGGATATCGATCAGGTGACGATTTCCGCCGGCAAGATCGCCCGCCGCGGCGCCCGCATCGAAAGCCTCGATATCGGGCGCGAGCCGGGGATGGACGAGGAGGCGGCGGCCAGCCGCGCCGGCGGGCGCTAACCGCCGGTGCCTTCCTCCGCGTTGTCCGTTTCAGCCGCGCCGCCGGCTCCCTCGTTGCCCAGCCACGCCGGCAGGTCGCTCAGGGCTTCGAGCCGGGCGAAGAGTGGCGAGCCTTCCGGGGGCTCGGCCTGTTCCAGCGCCCACACCAGCGGATAGGGCACATGCACGCCGAAGTGCCCGGCCTCCACGGCGGGGATGACATCGGAGCGCAGCGAGTTGCCGACCATCGCCGCCTGCCCGCCGCCATGGCGCCCGAACAGGCGGCGATAGGTGTCGGCGGTCTTCTCGCTGACGATCTCGATGGCGTCGAAATGATCGCCGAGGCCGGAGCGGGCGAGCTTCTGCTCCTGATCCATCAGGTCGCCCTTGG
>DAIPYB010000093.1:0-8496 GCA_036782955.1 Pseudoxanthobacter sp.
GGTGGGATCCGGTGAAGGAAGGTCAGGTCGCGGAAGCCATTCTCGACCAGAAGGCTGACGTGATCGCCACCGATCTGTCGTCGGTCTCCCCGCTGGCGGCGGCGGAAAAGCGCGGCGCCTTCTCCATCGGCTATCAGCTCGACATGTCCCACGCCGCGCCGAAGGGCATCCTGACCTCGGTGCTGTTCCGCTGGGACCGTTATCTGGTGCCCACCATCAAGTCGATCGTCGACGGCAAGTGGCAGCCGCAGGAATACGGTGCCTTCGAGGGTCTCGCCAGCGGCGTGGTGGAACTCGCCCCCTTCGGACCGGCCGTGTCGGATGAGACCAAGGCGAAGGTCGAAGCCGCCAAGACCGCCATCATCGCCGGCAAGCTCGATCCCTTCCAGGGCCCGCTGCTCAAGCAGGACGGTTCGCTTGCCGTCGCCGAGGGCAAGGTGATCGACGACGAGACGCTCTGGAACATGAACTTCTTCGTGAAGGGCATCACCGGCACGATGCCGGCGATGGCGCAGTAACGATCCGTTCCCCGGCCATCGTGGCGGCGCCCTCGCGGCGCCGCCGCTGTCGTTTTCGGCAATCCTTGATTTTTCCAGATCAGAGTTTCCGCCGGCCGGCCCGCCCGAAGGGCCTTGCCGGCAGAATTGCGGAAGGAACTGCGGAGCCATGGCGGGACGATGACGGCAACGGCCACAATCGGCGACACCGGTCCCGCGGTCAGCGGGCGGCCCCCCGCCCTCGTGCTGCAGAACATTTCCAAGGCATTCGATGGCAAGCCGGCGCTGAGCGGGGCCGATTTCGAGCTGCGCTGGGGCGAGGTGCATGCGCTGGTCGGCGAAAACGGCGCCGGCAAGTCAACGCTGATGAATGTCGCGACCGGCGTCTATGCCGCCGACAGCGGCGCACAGAGCGTTGACGGCCGCCCGGTCCTGCTGCGCGGGCCGGCCGATGCCACCGCCGCGGGGCTCGGCATGGTGCACCAGCATTTCCGCCTCGTGGCCCGCTTCACGGTGGCGGAGAACGTCGCGCTGGCGCTCGGCCGGCGTGTGCGCTCCGTTGCCGAGGCCGCCCGCATGATCGCGGCCAAGGGCGCCGAGATCGGGCTCGGCATCGACCCCGATGCGGTCATCGCCGATCTTTCCATCGCCGAGCGCCAGCGGGCGGAAATCCTGAAGGTGCTCCTGCTCGGCGCGCGCATCGTCATTCTCGACGAGCCGACGGCGGTGCTGACGGAGGGCGAGGCTGACGCGCTGCTGTCCTTCACGCGGCAACTGGCGGCGCAGGGGCACGCGGTGGTGCTGATCACCCACAAGCTGCGCGAGGTCGCCACCCGCGCCGACCGCGTGACCGTGATGCGTCACGGCCGCACGGTTCTTGCCGGCGTCGGGACGGGTTCGCTCGATATCGATGCCATTGCCGCCCATGCCGTGGGCGAGGATCTCGCCCGCATCGAGCGACCGCAGACGGTTGCCGGCGCCCGGCGGCTGGCCATCGAGAACCTCCGGGTCGGGCGCGCCGGCGGCGGTCTGGCGGTGGACGGGCTGACGCTGAACCTCCATGCCGGCGAAATTCTCGGCCTTGCCGGCGTCGGCGGCAACGGGCAGCAGGAACTGGTCGATTGCCTGCAGGCCATGACCAGCCCGGCCGGCGGCCGCATCGTGCTGGAGGGGCAGGATATCGCCGGCCTCGCGCCGCGCGCGCGCCGCCGGCTGGGGCTGCGCATCATCCCCTCGGATCGCTTCGCCACCGGCATGGTGCGGGAAATGAGCATTGCCGCCAATCTGGCGCTGACCGGTGTCGGCGAAGGCCGCTTCGGCGGCCCGCTCTGGCTGCGCGCGGACCGCATGCGCGCGGCCGCCCGCGAGGCCATCGCCCGCTTCGACATCCACGGCGCCACGCCGTCGCGGGCCGCCGCGCTGCTTTCCGGCGGCAACGCCCAGAAGGTGCTGATCGCCCGCGAACTCGATGACGGCCTGCGGGTGCTCATCGCCCACTCGCCCGCCCGCGGCCTCGACGTGAAGGCCACGGCGGCCGTTCACGGTTTCATCCGCAAAGCGGTCGAGCATGGCGCTGCCTGCCTCATCATCAGCGAGGATCTGGAAGAAGTGCTCACCCTTTCCCACCGCGTAGCGGTGATGAACCGCGGTCGCATCGCCGGCGAGATGCCGGCCGCCGAGGCTACGCCGGAACGCCTCGCTTCGCTGATGGTGGGCCATGCTTGACGCAACCGTTCTCGTCCGCCGCCAGCAAACGCCGCTGTGGCTCTCGATTGCCTCCTATGCCGGCGGCATCTTCGTCGGCCTTGCGCTTTCGGCCGCATTGCTGATCGCTGTCGGCGTGCCCGCCGGGGCGCTGGTGGATGAATTTCTCGTCGCCACGTTCTTCACCAGCGACGGATTGGCCCAGACCGCCACGGCAGCCATTCCGCTCATTCTGGTCGGCCTTTCCGCTGCCATCGCCATGCGGGTGCGGTTCTGGAACATCGGCATCGAAGGCCAGCTCTGGCTCGGCGCCATTGGCGCCACGTGGGTGGCGCTGCACGATATCGGCCCCGCGGCCCTGCGGCTGCCGCTGATGCTGGCCACCGCCTTCGCGGCCGGCGTGGCGTGGATTGCCCTGCCGCTTTATCTGAAGCGGCGCTTCGCGGTCAGCGAGGTCATCTCCACCCTGCTCCTCGGCAACATCGCCTTCCTGCTGGTACAGCACCTGTTGTTCGGCGCCTGGCGCGATCCGGCGAACAGCTTTCCCATCACGGCCGCGTTCGGCGACGACGAGGTATTCGCCCCGATCGCCGGCTGGGGGCAGGTCCATGCCGGGCTGTGGATCAGCCTCGCCGCGGGCGTCATCGTCTGGTTCGTGCTGGAGCGCACCCGCCTCGGCTTCTATGCCGAGGCCGTTGGCCTCAACCCGCAGGCCGCGCGTGCCACCGGCCTGCCGGTCACGCTGACGGTGGGGCTTCTGGTACTCGCCTCCGGCGGCCTCAGCGGTCTGGCGGGCGCGATGGTGGTGGCCGGCACCGAGCATCGCCTGACCCAGTCCATCGGCAATGGCTATCTGTTCTCTGCCATCGTCATCGCCTTTCTCGCCCGTGCGCGGCCACTTGCCGCCGTCGCCATCGCCTTCGTGCTCGGCGGCGTGTTCACCGCCGGCAGCGTGCTGAAGGTCTTCTATTCCATCTCGGAGGCGATCATCGTTCTCATTCAGGGCGCCGTTCTGATCGCGGTGCTGGTTTCGGAGTTCTTCGCCCGCTACCGCCTCAACCGGCCCTCTCTGGGAGGTGCGGCATGATGGATTTTCTCATCGGCTGGTTCGCCATCATCCCGAGCTATGCCACGCCGCTGCTGCTCGCCAGCCTGGGCCTCGTGCTGTCGGAGCGGGCGGGCGTGCTCAATCTCGGCCCGGAAGGCCTGATGGCCGTCGGCGCCATGGTCAGCGCGGCAGGCGTGCTGAGCGGCCTCAACCCGTGGATCGCCGTGCTGGCCGGGGTCGGCGCGGCCATGGCGTTGTCGCTCATCTTCGCGCTCGCCACAGTGGTGTTCCGTGCTGACCAGACCCTCGCCGGCCTTGCCGTGGTTGCGGCGGGCCTTGGCTTCACGGGGGCCGTCGGCCGCCCCTATGTGCAGAAGGCTTTCGACGGCATCGGCAGCTTTCACGAGATCACCGGCACGGAAGGCGGCCTCATGCGGCTGTTCGGCCAGCAGGATCCGCTCGTGGTGCTGGCGCTGGTGCTGGTGGCGGCCTTGTCGTGGTGGCTGACGCGCACCCGCGCGGGGCTGCGCCTGCGCGCGGTCGGTGAGGACCCCGGCACGGCCGACATCGCCGGCGTCGATATCCAGCTCACGCAGATCGGCGCCGTGCTGGCCTGCGGCGCGCTGTGCGGCCTCGCCGGCGCCTATCTTTCGGTGGCCGCAAGCCACGTCTGGGTGGAAGGCATGGTGGCCGGACGCGGCTGGATCGCCGTGGCACTGGTGATCTTCGCGCGCTGGGATCCGCGCCGCGCCCTGCTCGGCGCGCTCATCTTCGGCGGCGCCGATGCGCTGGTGCCGCGCCTTCAGGCCGTCGGCGCCAATGTACCGACCTACCTGATGATGATGCTGCCCTATGCCCTGACGCTGGCCGTGCTGGTCATCGCCTCCACGGGCCGCAACCGGCGCTCGTCCGAACCCGCCCACCTCGGCGCGGTCTATCTGCGGCAGGACAAGCACTGACAGCCCGACGGCCGGCGGTTCGCGTCAAAATGGAGCGGATTGCCGGCCAACCTCTGTCAAAGCGACAGGTATTCCACGCCCGCAACGAGGGATAGTGCGTTACAACCCTTGGGATCGGGCTGACAACCGGCTTCAGAAAAAGCACCTCCCGATCCGTATCGGGAGAAACGCCATGGGAGACGCCCCCAGCGTCACGGCAACGCAGCCGCAGGGCAGCCGAACCGCCAGCCGGAGCGGCCGGCCGTGCCCGGCTATCCTGCTTGCGGCAACGGCGGCCATGCTCATCCCCACCGCCGCCACCGCCGACGAGCATCCGCCGACGGGCACGCTGGCCCTGCGCTGGGTCGATGCCAGCGGCCATGTCCTGGCGGAACGGGCCCTCGACCGCACCGCCGTGGAGGCCCTGCCGCAAAGCGAGGTGCACACGGAAACACCGTGGACCGAGGCGATGCAGCAGTTCAGCGGACCGCGCATCGCCACGCTTGCCGCTCTCGGCGCCCCGGCCTGTGCCCGCCCCGGCACGGCGGAAATCAACGCCATCAACGATTATTCCGCCCCCCTGCCGCAACAGGACTGGCAGCGGTGGAACATCATCCTCGCCAGCCGCCACAACGACCGCCCCATGCGGGTGCGCGACAATGGCCCTTTCTGGGTCATCTATCCGCTGTCGTCGGCACCCGAGCTCGACACCCAGCTCACGCACTCCCGCATGGTCTGGCAGGCGGACAGCATCACCTTCAAATGCGACTGATGCCGCGTGTACACCCCACCCGGGGACTGGCGCCAATGCATCCTGCAATCTATGATTGGCATCGCTTTCCGTCAGGCGCCGCTGCGTGCCGAGCTTGACGAAGCACACGATATAAAGGACGAATTTCGACACCTCCCACCGCCCGTTCCCCAGCCAGCAGAGAGCGCACCGATGCAAAGCCACGAGGCCGCCGCCGAACCGCGTGTCCTTCTGGTGGACGATGAAGCAGCCGTGCGCGAGGAACTGAGCGAGGGGCTGGAAGCCCTCGGCCTGCCCACCCGCACGGCCGGCGGTGCGGTCGAGGCACTGGATATGGTGCAGCGCCATCCCGCGCTCGATATCGTCGTCACGGATTTGCAGATGCCGGGCATCGACGGCATCGAGCTCTTGCAGAAGCTGGCCGCGCGCAAGCGCGCCCGTCCCATTGCGGCAATCGTGATTACCGGCAACGCCGCGCTGGACCGCGCGGTTGCCGCGCTGCGGCTCCACGCCGTGGATTTTCTGCAGAAGCCGCTTTCGCCCGACGAAGTCGCACTGTCCATCCGCCGCGCCATGGCATTCCTGTCGGATACCACCGCCAGCGTTGCACCGGCCTCCGGGCGGCCTGCCTATCTCAAGGCGCTGATCGCGGCACGCGCGGATCGGGATGTGCTGTTCAAGGCGGAACTTTTCTCCGATCCGGCATGGGACATGCTGCTCGATCTCGCCGTGGGCGAGGCCTCCGGCCGGCCAATCTCGGTCACCAGTCTTTGCCTGGCTTCGGGCGTACCGACGACCACGGCTCTGCGCCGCCTCGACGACCTGCAGGCGTCCGGCCTGATCGACCGCGTACCCGACGAGACGGACCGCCGCCGCATTATCGTGCGCCTGACGGACGATGGCCGCACCCGCATGAACGCCTATCTGGAGCGGCAGGCCGCGCGCATGGGCATCCGCCTCGACTGAGCGGTCGCACCCGGACGGCCAAAGCCCGCCGCGGATACCCGCGAACAGGGGACGGCCGGGCGTTGGCGGATGGCAACCGGGGCTCAGCGGAACGCCGCGCCGGGCCTGATCCCCATCTTCTTCAAAACGATTGCCAGCGGGCAGAAGCCCGTGAAAGCGGCCTGCATCATGTTCAGGCCGACAAAGGCGGCGAGCAGAAGCCACCAGCCGCCGAAGGCCCAGCTCAGCCCAAGGCTGACCCAGACCATGAAGCCTGCAAACAGAAATACAAAACGATCGATATTCATAACCTGATCCTCTCCTGCCGGTTCGGGCCGCCGCCCCTCGCGGCGCGGCAGCCTGCTTCTTTCCTTCAGCGGCCGGACTGCTGCCGCGCCCAGCGCACGATCGCCGCCTCGCTCAGGGCGCCGGCGGTCGCCGCTATCTTCTGCCCGCCGGAAAACAGCAGCAGCGCCGGAATCCCGCGTACGCCGAGTTCGGCCGCAAGGGCCGGCTCGGTATCCGCATTCAGCTTCAGCAACCGCATGTCCGGCTCCAGCACTCTTGCGGCCGCGGCATAAGCCGGAGCCATCGCCCTGCATGGCCCGCACCACGGCGCCCAGACATCCACCAGCACCGGACCGGTCGAATGCGCGACGTGGCGCCGAAACTGCGCGCCATCGACTTCCGCGGGCTGGCCGGCGAACAGTGGCGCCTGACAGCGACCGCATCGCCCTTCGCCAGCCGGACGATCCGGCGGCAAACGGTTGATGCTGCCGCAGGCCGTGCACACCACACGCGCCTGCGCCTCACCCGGCGAACCGGCCTCGTTCATCATGATGCAAGACCCTCCCTCGGGGCGGCGCCGCGATGCCCGATGCAACGCCGCGTGCGCGTTGTTGACTGTATATCCAATTTCACATATATACGCAATTATGAATATTAATAGCGAGCGTCTGTCAGGCAAGGCCGGCGAAGCGGCGGATCTGTTGCGGTCTCTCTCCAATCCGCACCGGCTCATGATCCTGTGCCGGCTGGCGCTTGGCGAATCTCCGGTCGGCGAGATCGCGCTGGCACTGGGCCTCCGCGATGCCGCCGTTTCGCGGCATCTGGCCCGGCTGCGCCATGATGGCCTTGTCGCCGGCCGGCGCGACGGCCAGACGATCCGCTACCGGCTGGCCAGCCCGGCCGCAGCCGCCGTTCTTCTTGCCTTGCAGAACGGCGCCCGGCCTCTCTGCGTGCCCGCCCTGTCCCGCCATTCCGCCAAAGGACTGCACGATGATAACCCCGGATCGTAATCTCCGCCGTCCGGCCCGCGGGCGAATGGCAATGGCAACGGCCCTCGCGCTTCTGTCGCTGGCCGCCACCGGCCCCGCTCTGGCCGGCGAACTGCGCGTCGAACCCGTCACCGTGCATGACCCCAAGGCCGTCTTCGCCACCGTTGAAAGCTCCAACGTGGTGCCGGCCCGCGCCCGCATCGGCGGCACCGTGACGGCTCTCAAGGTCGATCGCGGCGATCTGGTGCAGGAAGGTGAGGTCATCGCCACTGTCACCGACGACAAGCTCGCCCTGCAGCTTGAGGCTCTCGACGCCCAGATCGAGGGCGCCAAGGCCGCTCTCGACAAAGCCATGCTCGATCAGGGCCGCATTGAGAAACTGCGCCTGACCGGCACGGTATCGCAGGCCCAGCAGGATGCCGCCCGCACCGCCGTGGACGTGGCGCAGACCGCCCTCGCCGCCCGCACCGCCGAGCGCGCCGTGGTTGCCCAGCAGCAGCAGGAAGGCCAGATCCGCGCCCCGGCCACCGGCCGCGTGCTGACCGTACCGGTTACCATCGGCACGGTCCTGATGCCGGGCGAGCCGGTTGCGACCGTGGCGGAAGGCAATTATGTGCTGCGCCTCAGCCTGCCGGAAACCCACGCCCGCACCCTGCGCCCGGGCGACGAGGTACGCATCGATGCCGCCGATCTCGGCGAGCACGTCGCCCCCGCCGGCCGCATCACGCTGATCTATCCGCAAGTCGAGAACGGCCGCGTCACTGCCGACGCAACCGTCGGCGGGCTGGGCGACTATTTCGTCGGCGAGCGCGTGCGCGTCTGGGTACCGGGTGCCGGCCGCCAGGCGTTCGTGGTGCCGGCCGGCGCCGTCACAACGCGGTTCGGCATCGATTATGTCGACCTGACAGAGAACGGCCAGCGCCTCAGCGTTCCGGTGCAGCCCGGCCGTCCGCTGCCCCTGCCGGGCATTGCCGATGGCGTTGAAATCCTGTCCGGCCTGTCGGCCGGCGATGTCGTGGTGACACCGTGACCAGCCCTGCCCCTTCCGATCCGCGCCGCGAACCCATCGTCACTACCCGCCCGCTGGGGCTTTCGGGCCATCTGACGAAGGCCACCATCCGCTCGCCGCTGACACCTCTGTTTCTCCTCGCCGCGCTCGCCATGGGCCTTCTGGCCCTGATGGCCATCCCGCGCGAGGAAGAACCGCAGATCTCGGTTCCGATGGTCGATATCGTCGTCTCCGCCGACGGCCTCAAAGCCGCCGACGCGGTGGAACTGGTGACCAAGCCGCTGGAGACCATCGTCAAGGCCATCGACAATGTCGAGCACGTCTACA
>DAIPYB010000094.1:0-8472 GCA_036782955.1 Pseudoxanthobacter sp.
AGAAGGGCTACGACCCGGTCTACGGCGCCCGCCCGCTGAAGCGGGTGATCCAGCGTGAAGTGCAGGACCCGCTGGCGGAGCGCATCCTCTCCGGCACCGTCGGCGATGGCGAACAGGTGCATGTGACCGCGGGCAGCGACCGGCTGATCTTCGAAAGCCAGCCGGCTCCGGCGGTGGCAGAGCCGGCCTGACGGCCAGCAGGTTCGGAATTCTGCCGGCTCCCCGACGGGGCCGGCAGTTCCTTTCGAGAGGGAAAAACCAAATGGCGTCGCGGTTCCGCGTGAGGCGGGAGCGCGGCGCCATTTTTGTTTCCGACGCGGTTCCATTTCTCGCTGGAGAGAATCCGTCCGGCCTTGTTGTCCGAGCCCCCCTCCTCCCGAAGGAGAGGAGGGGGGCCGGCTCTGACCTTCGCGGTGCTCCATGAAGGGGGGGAGCACGGGGCAGCCGCGAAGACAGGGGGCCAAACCGACCCGTCGGGGGAGCGGGCCGGCCGAACCGGAACCGGGCGGGGACAGCCGCCGGCGGGGCCGGTGTCTATGGACAATGCAACACTGCCAGACCGGCCTTGGGCGAGGCTGATCTGGTGGCGCAATCCGGAAAAAGGCACGTCAGCCGGCTAAGCCGGCGATCGGCGGCGTCACGGGCAAGGCCCCAAGACCACGGGATCGTTGCACGGACCAGCGCGTCTTTCCTGTCGCGTTGGCATCGCCGGAAGGGAAGAAGCCAGAGCCTTGCGATCCGCCCGTCATCAACGACCCGGTGAGGCACACACCCGGCAGGACGCGGCGAAGCGCGGGGTGCAGTCTCTCAGAATCGCATTTTAGGTCAAGATTTGAACATCGACCCAGCCAAAGAAAAGCGCGCTGCCGGCATCTTATGCGCGAGTTTGCAGCGGTTCATGGACAGACATTGGTTGTATCGTCTTGAGAATTGAACAAACACTCGTTTGTGCAGATGTTAATCGGGCGAGGTGGACAGCTGTACAAACGACCTGCCCGCCGATTGGAATCTGAGACTGCTTCGCAATGCGCGGTCGTAATCACGGCTGCGTATTGCGAGAAAAAAAGGCAAAGGAAAAGGGCACGGAGTTTAACTCCGCGCCCTTTGCAGACGGATCGGTTACCGGATGCCGGTCAGGCGGCCGGTGTATCGCCGGCGTCGCTCTTGGCGGCGGCCTTGGGGCCGCCCTTGGAAACGCCCACCAGTGCCGGCCGCAGCACGCGGTCGCCGATGACGAAGCCCGGCTGCAGCACCTGCACCACGGTGCCGTTGGGCACCTCGGTGTTCGGCACCTCGAACATCGCCTGATGCAGGTTGGGGTCAAACTTCTGGCCCGCCGGATCGATGCGGCGCACGCCGTATTTCTCAAGGCCCTTGGCCAGCTCGCGCTCGGTCATCTCCACGCCGTCGAGCAGCGTGGTCAGGGCGGCGTTGGCCTGCGCGCGGGCCTCGGCGGTGATGGTTTCCAGCGCCCGGCGCAGGTTATCGCCCACGCCCAGCACTTCGCGTGCAAAGCCGGTGATGGCATAGCGCCCGGCGTCCTGCACTTCGCGCTCGGTGCGCCGGCGCAGGTTCTCCATCTCCGCCAGCGTGCGCAGCAACTGGTCGCGCAGCTGGTCGTTTTCCGCCTTCAGCGCGGCCAGCGGATCGCCTGCCGCCGCGGTCTCGGAGGCGGTTTCGGGCGCAGCCTGGGACGCGGTCTTCTCGGTTTCCGGGGTGTTTTCGCCGCTGTCGATCGTCATCGGTGCAGTCTCGAAAGTGAACGGTTGTCGTTGAATGGCCCGGCAAAAACACGGCCCGCGCGAGGCCGCAGGGGTCTCGGGGCGCGGGCCGGGTCATCGTCAGGCTGCCCGCGCACGGGGCCGCATGTGTTGCGACCCGGCACGGAGTGCGGAAAAGAGGGCCTCAGATGGCAGCCTTGATCCAGTCGGCCAGCGCGCTCTTGGGCGCTGCGCCGACCTTGTGGGCGGCCAGTTCGCCGCCCTTGAAAACCATCAGCGTGGGAATGGAACGCACGCCGTACTTGATCGCCGTGGCCTGATTCTCATCGACATTGACCTTGGCGATGCGGACCTGACCGTCCAGCTCGGAGGCGATTTCCTCCAGCGCCGGCGCGATCATCTTGCAGGGGCCGCACCATTCGGCCCAGAAATCCACCACGACCGGGATGCTGGAATCGAGAACGTCTTCCTTGAAGGAAGCGTCGCTCACCTTCACCGTCGCGGAATCTTCGGCTTCAGCCATTTCGAACCTCATGAATGTCGCCATCCGGCGACCCTTGAGAGAGTGATCGTTGCAACGGGTCCCGGCGGGCGGGACCGGCTCGGGGCCGCAGCGGAGCGAACCAATCCGCCCCGGCCGGTCCCATGATGACCGGCCGTCGGCGGGGGGACTCAATCCATGGCCGGAAGGTAGGAAGCGGTCCCCCCCGCGTCAAGGCATGGCGGGGCCGCAGCGGGAACGGGCGGGCGGCAATTTCGCCGTTGCGCGGCCGGCGTCGAGCCGCCATGGTTCGCGGCAACAGCCCCTGCCGGGGCGGGTTGCAGATTTTGCCGGAAGGAGCCGCAGACCTTGGATCGGCTGAGTTTTTCAACGGGTGCCGTCGTGAAAGTGGGCGTCGCCACTGCCGTGGCGCTGGGGGCCGCGATCTGGCTGCGCTACGGCCTGATCGACGTGACGGCCATTGCACAGGCTTGCGAGGCGGGCGAACGTTCGCTCACCTGTGCGGTGCGGTTCGGCTTCAACAGCGGCTTCCGCACGGTGGTGCCGGGCCTCGTGGCGGTGTTGATCGGATTGTTCGCTCTGGTGCGTCCCAGCGTGGCGGCTTTCGGGCTTACCTTCGTTGCCGCCGCGCTGTGCCTGGTGCTGTTCAACGCGTGGCCGGGGGGCCTTGCGGTCACGCTGGCGCTGTTGTCCCTTGCCCGGTCCGCGCCGGCGCGCCGGCCCCGAGGGGCCTGAGCGCCAGCGCCAGAACGATGAAGTCGAGGGCGAAAGCCCACGCCTGAATGTTCTCCACGCCCTCGTTCACGATCACGCCGATTGCGGTCGCCAGAATGAGGGCGCTGAACAGCCGCTCCACCCGGCCGGCGGCGCCTGCCGCGCCCACCACGGCAAGCGCAATCGCTGGGCCGGCGAAGGCGGCGAACTGGAAGTCGCGATAGCGCGAATCGACCAGCAGCGCGATCAGCGTCGGCACGCCGATGACGAGGGTGGCAAAGGCGAGCCAGCTCATGGCACGGCCGGCGAACGGGATGCCCGCGGGTGCGGGCGCCGAGCCGAGCAGGGCTTCAAGCCGCAGGCGCGGGGCGTCGCTTGCCACCATCCGCGCCGCCACCGCCGGCATCAGCACCGAAAGCGCCAGCGTTGCCGCGGCAAAGGCCCAGTCCCAGCCATCGAGGCTGACGACGGGTGCCTCCTCGATCCACCACGGCAGTGCGAGACCGGTGACGAAGGCCAGCACCGAGAGCCGCAGGACCGCGCTGCCGCGCGCGCCGAGCCCCAGCAGCATGACGATGCCTGCCGCCACGACGCCGGTCGCGCCCTGCCACAGCCAGCCGGGATGGTTGCTGATGGCCTCTCCCCAGTGGAACTTTACCTTGCCGGCATCGTCGAGCACGCCCCAGCGGCCGCCGACAGTGCCTTCAAGCTGGCGCTTCCACGGCTGGTCGAGAGCCTCGATGAGGTTGTAGTCCCAGCCATGCTTCTTCGCCAGCGCAATGATTTCAGACAGATAGGTCACCTGATTGGCCGGCGTCGGCAATGCGCCCTCGCGCATGTGGCCACGGCTGGGCCAGCCGGTTTCACCGATCAGAATGGGCTTGTCGCCGAAAACATGCCCCATCTCGGAGCGCACTTCCTCGACGTGATCGCGCGCCTTGTCGACATTGACCGGCATGTCCTCCCAGTAGGGCAGGATATGGATGGTGACGAAATCGACATCGTTGGCGATCTCGGCGTTGCGCTCCCAGAACTCCCACACGTCGGCATAGGTCACGGGGATGGGCGCCACGGCCTTGCGGATGGTGCGGATGGCCTCCACCAGCGTTTCCGGCGGCAGGTCCCGGCGCAGCAGAACCTCGTTTCCGACCACGAAACCACGGATCGAATCCGGGTAGGCCTTGGCCAGCTCGATCGCGGCGGCGATTTCCTTGGCGTTGTCGGTGCGGTTGCGGCCCAGCCAGATGCCCTGCAGCACCTTCAGCCCGTGGCGTGCGGCCAGCTCCGGCACCGCGGCCAGTCCCTGACCGGTGGAGTAGGTCCGCACGCAGGACGTGACCTTCGCCAGTTCACCGAGCTGGCGGTCGATCTGCTCGGGGGTGATCCAGAGATTGGGATCGAACGGCGTCTGGCTGCCCTCATAAGGCGCGTAGGAAAGGCAGGCGATTTCCTCGCCGGGGGCAAGCGGCGAGGCGGGCACCGCCACCGGGCGGCCAAGCCACCACCAGCCGGCGGCGACAAGCACGATGACGGCAAGGGCCGCGGCCAGAACGGAACGCGACGAGCCGGAGGCGGCGGGCGCGGGGGAGGCGGACGAGGAAGCCATGAACGAACGAGAACCGGGTGAGAGCCGCACGGGAAGAGGAGCAAGGCCATGAGCGCGAAGCCGGGCGGGGCCGGCTCGCGCATCGCCTTTCCGATCAGACCGTCATACCAGCGGCAGGCGCCGGGCTAAAGCGCCTGTCGTGCCGCAACCGGCCCTTTTGCTTCCGCGGGGGTTCCGCCATATAAGGAAGGCGCGCGCGACCCGGCGCCGCAGGGCGGTGTCGCCGGCGGAACCGGGGCGGATCTGGACGCGGCTTGCCGGCCGCGTCGGCCGCAGCGCAAGGCATGCCGTCCGACAGCAGGGTTGAAATAATGGTCACGGGTCTTCCGGTCGTGAAAATGAACGGCCTCGGCAACGCCATTGCCGTGGTGGACCTGCGCGGCGGTCACCCGCCGCTGACCGAGGACGAGGCCCGCCGCCTTGCCGAGCCCGCCGTGGGGCTGGGGTTCGACCAGATCATGGCGCTGCACGATGGCAGTGGCGACACCGACTGCTTCATGCGCATCTACAATTCCGACGGCTCGGAGGTTTCGGCCTGCGGCAACGGCACGCGCTGCGTGGCCGAGGTGCTGTTTGCCGAGGCGGGCGCGCGCCGGCTGGTGCTGGCAACCGGGGCCGGTCCGCTGATCTGCACGCCGGGCGACAAGGCTGGCACGGTGAGCGTGGACATGGGCGTTCCGCGTCTGGCGTGGAGCGAAATTCCGCTGGCCCATGCGGTGCCGGATACGCGCGCCGTCGAGGTGCCGCTCGACGGCATCGCGGGTGCGACGGCTATTCGCGGGGCGGGGCTGATCGGCCCGGCGACCGTGGTCAATGTCGGCAATCCCCATGCGATCTTCTGGGTGGCAGACCCCGAGGCGGTCGATTTCGCCCGCCTCGGTCCCGTCATCGAGCACCACCCGCTGTTTCCCGAGCGCATCAACGTCTCGCTCGCCCGTGTCGATGCCCCGGACCGCATCACGCTGAAGGTGTGGGAGCGCGGCGCCGGCCTGACGCGCGCCTGTGGCACGGCTACCTGCGCCACCATGGTGGCAGCGGTGCTGACCGGGCGCACCGGCCGCGCCGCCACCATCGTGCTGCCGGGTGGCGAACTGGCGCTTTCGTGGGGCGAGGACGGCCACATCCACATGACAGGCCCGACAGAGACCGAAGCTTTCGGCACGCTCGACCGAGCGCGTCTTGCCGTAACCTTCCATCCGGCGAGGGCTGCCTGATGGCTGTCGATATCCTGACCTTCGGCTGCCGGCTCAACAGCGCCGAATCGGAGGTGATCCGCCGCGAGGCGGAGGCCGCGGGCGTGAAGCAGACGGTGGTGATCAATACCTGTGCCGTCACGCAGGAAGCGGTGCGGCAGGCCCGGCAGGCGATCCGCAAGGCCCGCCGCGAAAACGGCGATGCGCGCATCGTCGTTACCGGTTGTGCCGCACAGACCGAGCCGGGAACCTTCGCCGACATGGACGAGGTCGATCTCGTACTTGGCAATGCCGAGAAGCTCGACCCTTCCGCCTGGCGCCGCGTGGCCGGCGACAACCGCCCGCCGGGCTTGCCCGCCGGGCCGGATTTCGGGATTTCCGCGGCGGAGAAGATCCGCGTCGACGACATCATGACGGTGCGGGAGACCGCCGCCCACCTGATCGACGGCATGGAGGGGCGCACCCGCGCCTTCGTGCAGGTGCAGAACGGTTGCGATCATCGCTGCACCTTCTGCATCATTCCCTTCGGACGCGGCCCTTCGCGCTCGGTGCCGATGGGCGCGGTAGTGAGCGAGATTCGCCGCATCGTCGCCAACGGCACGCCCGAGGTGGTGCTGACCGGCGTGGACCTGACCTCCTACGGGCAGGATCTGCCGGGTGCGCCGCGTCTTGGCGACCTCGTGATGCGCATTCTCCGGCATGTGCCGGAGCTGCCGCGCCTGCGCCTGTCGTCCATCGATTCCATCGAGGCGGACCCGGTGCTGATGCAGGCCATCGCCGGTGAAGAGCGGCTGATGCCGCATTTCCACCTGTCGTTGCAGGCCGGCGACGACATGATCCTGAAGCGGATGAAGCGTCGCCACATGGCCGCCGATGCCGTGCGCTTCTGCGACGAGGTGCGCCGCCTGCGGCCGGACGTGGTGTTCGGCGCCGATCTCATTGCCGGTTTCCCGACCGAGACCGACACGATGTTCGCCAACACGCTGAAGCATGTCGCGGATTGCGGACTGACGTTCCTGCACGTCTTCCCCTATTCGCCGCGCCACGGCACGCCGGCGGCGCGCATGCCGCAATTGCCGCGCCCGCTCATCAAGGCGCGGGCCGACGAACTGCGTCGGCTGGGCGCGGAGCGGCTGGCCGCTCATCTCGCGGCCGAGGTGGGGCGTACCCGGCAGGTGCTGGTGGAAAGCGCCGGCCTCGGGCGCACGGAACTGTTCACGCCCACGGTGATTGCCGGCGGGCGGCCGGGCGAGGTGGTGGCGGCGCGCATCACCGGCCACGAAGGGGCACGGCTGCTGGCTGAAGCAGCCTGATTCTCTGGCGCACCGCGCGCTGCTCCGGCAAAGAGACATGATCTGCGGCAGGTGCTGTGCCGGCGCCTGACAAGCCGCATGAGGGGGAAGGACAAGCAATGGCGGAAGAAAAGCGCGGCCTTCTGAGCCGTCTGTTCGGACGGCGCAACAAGGCGGCCGAGCCGCATTCCCCGGAGGACACCACGCCGGAGGCGCTTGCCGGAGAAGGGTTGCCGCCCGAGGCCGCTGCCGAACCGGCCCTGCTTATCGATGAGGCGGCTCCGGCGGAAGTCATTGCGCCCGCCGCAGCGGAAACCATTGCCCCCGAAGTGCAGGCCGCTGAGCCGGTGCTGGCCGATGCCGCGCCCGAGCCGGTCGAGCCGCCCATCGCGGAACCGCCGGTCTTCCAGCCGGAGCCGGTGGTTGCCGCCAGCGTCGCGCCGCCGGTGATCGAACCTCTCCCCGGCCCGGACGGGACCGCGCCCGCGACTGTTGGCGAAACACCCGGGGAACCGCCGCAGCCTGCCGTCGTCGCCGATGAGGCAGCCGCATCGCCGCCGGTTGTGACCGATGGCCCGGTGCCTTCCGAAGCGGTCGGCGATACGGCTGCACCCGTTCCGCCTTCCGATGAAATGCCGGAACCCGAAGTGGAGGTGCCGGAAGAAAACTCCGATGCCGCCAAAACGGCAGAGGCCGGCGCGGACCGGCGTTTCTTTGCCGAGGCTTCCGATGAGGCCCCGGAGGAAGCCGCGCCTGCGCAGAAGTCCTCGTGGCTGCAGCGGCTGCGGAGCGGTCTTTCCCGCACGACCCAGTCGCTTGCCGGCGGAATTTCCAGCCTCTTCACCAAGCGCAAGCTGGATGTCGGCACGCTGCAGGATCTGGAAGATCTGCTGATTCAGGCCGATCTCGGTGTTGAGACTGCGACTGCGATAGCCGACCGGATTTCCGACAAGCGCTATGCCAAGGGCATTTCTGATGACGAGGTGCGCCGGATTCTGGCGGAGGAAATCGAGGCCCGTCTCGCACCCGTGGCGCGCCCGCTGGCACTGGACAAGGGCGAGAAGCCGCATGTCGTGCTGGTCGTGGGCGTGAACGGCACCGGCAAGACGACGACCATCGGCAAGATTTCTGCCCAGCTTCGTGCCCATGGCCGCTCGGTGATGCTGGCGGCGGGGGATACCTTCCGTGCTGCCGCCATCGCGCAGCTGAAGATCTGGGGCGAACGCACCGGGGCCAAGGTGATTGCCCGCTCCGAGGGCAGCGATGCTGCCAGCCTTGCGTTCGACGCCATGAAGGAAGCCCGCGAGGAAGGTGTCGATGTGCTGCTGATCGACACCGCCGGTCGCCTGCAGAATCGCGCGGAACTGATGGCAGAGCTTGAGAAGGTCATCCGCGTCATCCGCAAGCACGATCCGACGGCCCCGCACGACGTGATCCTGACGCT
>DAIPYB010000095.1:0-8444 GCA_036782955.1 Pseudoxanthobacter sp.
GGATCAGCGGGGCGACGGGGGTTTTCTGGTTGAAGGAGCGGCCCAGATCGCCCTGCGCGAGATGGGTGAGATAATGCCAGAACTGCGCGGGCAGCGGCTGGTCGAGGCCCAGTTCGTGGCGGATGGAGGCAACGACCTGCGGCGTGGCGTTGCGCCCGGCCAGCAGCACGGCGGGGTCGGCCGGCAGCGCGTAGAGCAGCACGAACGTGATAGCGGCGACGCCGGTCAGGATCAGCACCGCCTGCACCAGACGGCGGATGAGGAGAACCGTCATCAGTCCCTCCCGCGCTGGGTCGGGTCGGTCAGGTCGCGCAGGGCGTCGCCGACGAGATTGAACGACAGGGCGGTGGCGAGGATGGCGGCGCCGGGAAAGAACACCAGCCAGGGGGCGAGCTGGAAATAGCTCTGGCTCTCGAACACGATGTTGCCCCACGAGGGCTCCGGCGGCTGCACGCCGATGCCGAGGAACGACAGCGTGGCTTCCAGCAGGACCGTGGTGGCGATGCCGAGCGTGCCCCAGACGATGGCGGTGGGCACCAGATGCGGCAGGATGTGGCGGCCGAGAATGCGCAGCGTGCCCGCGCCCATGGCGCGTTCGGCGAGGATGAAATCGCGCTCCGCCAGGGAGCGGGTTTCGGTATAGGCGATGCGCGCCACCTGCACCCAGTTCACCATGGCGATCACCATGGCCACGATCCAAAGGCTGGGCTTGAGCAGTGCCGCCAGCACGATGGCCAGAAGCAGCGCGGGAAAGGCCGTCATGAGATCGGTGAAGCGCATCAGCACGCCGCCCGGCAGGCCGGCGAAATAGCCGGCGATGACGCCGACCGCCAGACCCGTCATCACCGCGGTGCCGTTGGCGACGAGGCCGATGATGAGCGAGGTCCGCGCCCCGAAGATCAGGCGCGAGAGCAGGTCGCGCCCCAGCGTGTCTGTGCCCAGCCAGAACTGGTGGGAGGGCGGCAGCGGGGCGCCTTCCAGCGACAGGCCGTCGAAGATCTGTTCATCGGGCGAATAGGGTGCCAGCCACGGCGCGAACAGCGCCGCCGCCACCACCACGGCGATGACGACGAGGCCAGCCAGCACGGCGGGGCGGCGGACGAGGCCGGCGATCAGCGTGCGCGCCGCCATCAGCCGGCCTCCGGCAGGGCAGTGCGGCGGGCGAGCACCGCAGCGGCGGCCTGCTCCATGGTCATGCGGCGCTGCATGGCGAAGCGGCGCAGCCGGTGATAGGCGGCTTCCTCGCCGATGCCCGCGGCCTGTGCCACCGCCTCCACGGCGCGCAGCACCTCGCCGCGCAACTTCAGGCGCGCGGTCAGCGCCTCGATCTTCTCGCGCGCCGCGCGCCGGTCCTCGAAAACGTGATGGGCGAGCACGAGGGCGGGATAGGCGGCGGCCGGGGCGACCGGCTTGGCGATGATGGCGCCCGCGCCCTGCTCGATGGCCCACGCGATGCGGCCCGGCGCCTCGGAGCCGAGCAGCGCCACGACGGGAACCGGCGCGGCGCCCGCCGGCCATGGCAGCAGGCCGTCCCAGCCCTGATCGGCATCGACGAGGACGATGTCGCAGGCCGCTTCCGGCCGCAGCGGCTCCCAGCACTGCTCCACCGCGAGGCCGAGCAGGCGGAGCTGGCGGGCGAGGCGGTCGATGCCGGCATCGGGCCGGTGCAGGATGACGGCGCGGAGGCCGACGAAATTCGGCGTGCTCATGACACCACCCTCAGGTGCGGCGCGGTGCGCTGGTCCCGGCTTCCGGTGAGATAGGGATCGGCGGCGATGGCCGGGCGGGTGGCGATGATGTCGAACCCGCCGCTGCCGTTGATACGCCCCAGATAGAACGGCAATGAGGCGTGGTTGGTCTCGGGGTCGATGCGCATCTGGCCTTCCACGGTGCGGTGCGGGCGCGCCCACAGCGCACGGCGCACGGCAGCCGGGTCGTCGCTGCCGGCGCTCTCCACGGCGCTGGCGCACAGTTCCACCGCGGTGTAGGCGCTGGCGAAGAACGACGATACCCGCCGCCCCGCCCCGAAGCGGGCGGCGATGGCGGCCTTGAAGGCGCGGTTCTCGGCGGTGTCGATGCTGTCGAAATAGCAGGCCGCGGCAAGCTGGCCGACGGCGGCGCCGGGGGCGATCTCGCCCAGTTCGCATTCCGTCAGGTCGCAGCTTACGACGGGGCAGTTCTCCGGCAGGAAGGCAGGGTCGCGGCGGCCGAGCGCGTGCATGGCCTCAAGCAGGGCATAGCTCGACGGCCCGATGAGATTGTTCAGGATGAAGGAAGGCCGCTGGGCGGCGATTTCCGCCACGAGACGGTCGATTTCCACCTCGTCGATGGGCAGGAAGCGTTCTCCCGCCACCGTGCCGCCGGTGTTGCGCAGCAGTTCGCGGGCGAGGCGGTTCATCTCCCAGCCCCAGACATAGTTGGCGCCGAGCAGGAACACGCGGTTGCCGTGGCGCGGCACCAGATGATCGAACAGCGGCAACAGGTGCTGGTTGGGGCAAGTGCCGGTGTAGATGACGCTTTCGTTCGCTTCGAAGCCCTCGTAGGGCGCCACGTACCACAGCAACCCGTCATGCTTCTCGATCAGCGGAATGACTTCCTTGCGGGTCGCAGACAGGATGGTGCCGACGATGTGGCGGCAGCCCTTCTCGCGCAGCATCTCCCGGGCGAGGTCGACATAGCGCGGGCCCTCGCCGCCGGGATCGGCATAGACCGGCTCCACCGCGATGCCGCGCCGGGCCAGATGCTCGATCGCAAGCCGGGCACCATCGAAGCAGTCGCGCCCGATCGCGCCATAGGCGCCGCGCCCTGAATAGAGGATGCCGATGCGAATGGGCAGGGTCATCATGTCTCCCGCGGCCGCTGGCCTGAGCGCAGAAAACCCCGGAACGCAAAAAACCCCACGAAACACCGCCCGCCGGCCCGGCGGGGGATTCGTGGGGCGCTGTTGCCCGTGGCTTCTGCAGCCGATGTCTCTGAACGTCGTGCTTATCCGATAAGCACGATTACGATATGGGCTGGCGCGGCGATGTCAATGGGGGTTTGCGCACCGGCATCAGATAATACACGACTGCCGCGAGCACCAGCACGCCGCCGGCAAGCCCGGCCGGGCTGATGGTTTCGCCGAACAGCAGCCACACCCAGACCGGCCCCAGCACCACGTCGATCAGGGACAGGAAGCCGGCCTCGCCGGTTCCGATCATGCGGCCGCCGATCATAATCATGATGTAGGAAATGCCGGTGCTGACAACGCCGTAGAGCGCGCAGGCGAGCAGCTGGTGCGGCTGCGGCAGGCCGGGACTCATGAAGGGCAGGGCCGTCAGCGCACACACCCCGGCGGCCAGCGCGGTGATGCCGGTGGAATCCACCGTGGGCCAGCGCTTGGCGATGACCAGAACGAGCGCGAAACTCGCCGTCATGAAGAAGGCCGTGACGATGCCGATCAGGTCGCACGGGCCGATGGCGGCACCGGCCATCACCATGATGCCGGCAAAGGCGATGACACCCGCCACGATGCAACGCAGGCTGGTGCGTTCGCTGATGAGGAGGAAGGCGGCCGCCGCCGAAAGGAATGGCAGCGTGGCGTAGACCGCCATGACATTGGCAACGCTGGTCCATGTCAGGGCGGCGACATAGGCGATGCCGCCGAAGGCCGCCAGCCCGGTGGCGACGATGCCCGGCCAGCCGAAACTGCGCACCGCGCCGCCGCCTTCCATCTGCCGGCGCAGCAGCACGAAACCGCCCAGCACGACGGCGGAGAACAGCGAGCGCCAGCCGACCACGCTCCAGATATCGAGATCGGCCATGCGGATGAAAATCCCGGCCGTGCTCCACAACAGCGCGGAGCCGAGGACAAGGGCTGTTCCAAGCTGTCTTGAACCGCTGGGCATGGCCGGCACTCGGGCGAAAAGGCGGATGGCGCCATGCCGGCAACCGAGGCCGGTCAGGGCGGGGGAGGACCCGGCCGGCGGGGGGCATGCGGCATGATGTTCGGATATCGGCCGGCTTGTGCGGCTGCGCCGTGAGATTATGAGGCGCCCGAAAGCGGGGCAAGTGGAATCCGGGCAGGTCGTGCCGCCGGGCGGCTTCAGTGCGATTGAGGGGGAAAAATACGGCCGGGCCGGGCGGCGCGGGCCTGCCCACTGGCACAAGGGGGCGCGCTCGGGCATCGTAGACCCGGCAGGCGTTGCGCGGCTTCCGGGGCAGGGGCCGGTGGCGGCATCGCCAGGCGTTGGGAGGCCGGAGCATGGAAGCCGCAGCGGACGGGGCGGGAGGGCGCGGATGAGCGAACCGGCATCGCCATCGGGGTCCGCGACGGGCCTGTTCCGGCAGCAGGCCATCGACCGGCTGCACAGCCCGGAAGGCGTGGACCGGCTGATGCGCGTGGTCGGGCCGGTGGGCTGGCTCCTGCTGCTGTCGCTGGCCTTTCTGCTGGCGATCGCGGTGTGGTGGGGCTTTGCCGGCCGCATCGCCACATCCGTCAGCGCGCAGGGCATTCTCGGCCCGGCTTTCGGTGAACGGCACGAGGTGGTGGCGCCGGCTGCCGGCATTCTGCGCGCGGTCTCCGTGCGGCCGGGCGATATCGTGACGGCGGGGCAGGTGGTGGCCCGGCTGGAGATCCTGTCCGACAGCGAAATGGCACAGGATGCCAGCCGCACGCTGGCCGAGTTGCAGGCGGAGCGGGCCCGTCAGGCCGCATTCTGGAGCAATTTCGTCTCCGCCCAGACGCAGAACTTCGCCACTGAGAAATCGAATGTGGAAGACCAGCTGAAGTGGACTGCCGAGCAGATCGCCGGTGCACGCTCCATTCTGGCCTCCATGCAGGCGTTGCAGGCCAAGGGGCTGGCGACGGACCAGCAGGTGCAGAGCGCGCAGGACACGCTCATCAGCGCGCTGGCGGCGCAGGACAGCGCCCACGCCCGCCTGCAGGCATTGCAGGCCAGCACCCTCGATCTCGGCAACCAGCAGCGCACCGCCCTGCAGGCGCTCGACGACCGCATCCTTCAGGCGCAGGAACAGCTTGCCGATGCCCGCGCCCACCTGCAGAGCGAGGCCCGGATCACCGCCGGCATGAACGGCGTGGTGGTGGAACTCGACGGCCAACTCGGCACCGCCGTGGTGCCCGGCAGCGCCATCATGGCCATCCAGTCGAAGCGCCCCGATCTGGAGGGCGTGTTCTTCGCCGATCCGCGCCGGGGCAAGTATGTGCGTGTCGGCATGGACGTGGATGTCGCCCCTTCCACCGCCGAGCCGGCGCGCTATGGCACCATTCGCGGCAAGGTGGCGTGGGTCAGCCCCGCCCCGCTCAGCGAAAACGCGGTGGTGCGCCAGCTCGGCAATCCCACGCTGGCGACGCTGCTGACCGATAATCTGCCGCCCATCGCCTTCGGCGTCACGCTGGAGCGCGATCCTTCCACGCCCACCGGCTTTGCGTGGACATCGGGCCGGGGGCCGAAGACACCAGTGGCCACCGGTACGCTGGCCGGCGCCGACGTGACGATCCGCGAGGATGCCCCCGTGCGCCTCGTGGTGCCGGCGCTGCGCCGGCTTTCCGGGATCGAGCCATGATCCGGGGCGGAGCCTCGGGTGGGCCGCTCGCGCGCTGGCGCCGGGTTCGGGGGCGGCGGGTGACCACGCCGACCGTGTTGCAGATGGAGGCGGTGGAATGTGGTGCCGCCTGCCTTGCGATGGTGCTGGCGCATTTCGGCCGCTGGGTGCCGCTGGAGGAATTGCGGGTGGCCTGCGGGGTGTCGCGCGATGGCTCCAACGCACTCAACATCGTGCGGGCCGCGCGGGAACACGGCCTTGAGGCCCACGGCATGAAGCTCGACGCCGAGGCGGCGGACGACCTGCCGCTGCCGGCGATCCTGTTCTGGGAGTTCAACCATTTCGTCGTGCTGGAGGGCCGGCGCGGCAACCTCCTCTGCCTCAACGACCCGGCACTCGGCCGGCGCACGGTGAGCCGGGAGGCATTTTCCGCCGGCTTCACCGGGGTGGCGATCGGGCTGTCGCCCGGGCCGGCCTTTCGCCCGCAGGGGCGCCGGCCCTCGCTGCTGGCCGCGCTGGCCCGCCGCCTTGCCGGCTCGCGCGCCGCCTTCGGCTACGTCGCCCTCGCCACGCTGCTGCTGGTACTGCCGGGCATCGCCATTCCCGCCATCAGCCAGATCTACATCGATGCCTTTCTGGTGCAGGACCAGCAGAGCTGGGTGCGGCCGCTGCTCGTGGCCTTCGCTGCCGCGGGGCTTGCCAGCCTTGCCCTGACGGCGCTGCAGCAGCGGGTTCTGGTGCGCCTGCAGACCCGGCTGGCGGTGGTCATGACGGGGCGGATGCTGTGGCACCTGCTGTTCCTGCCGGTTGGTTATTTCACCCAGCGCTATGCCGGCGATCTGGCCATGCGGCTGCAATCCAACGCCCGTCTGGCCCGCACGCTGGCCGCCGATCTGGCGGTCAATCTGGTGGGATTGGTGACGCTTGCGATCTATGGCGGGGCGATGGCGGCCTACAGCCCGTCTCTGGCGGCGGTTGCCGTCGGGCTCTCGCTCATCAGTCTGGTGCTGATGCGGTTCGTGTGGGTGCGGCTGGAAAACGCCACCCAGCTCCTGACCCAGACCGCGGCCCGGCAGAACGCGGTGGCCATGAGCGGCCTTGCGGCTATCGAGACCATCAAGGCGGAGGGCGCGGAGGGCGACCTGTTTTCCCGCTGGGCCGGGCATCAGGCCCGTTTTGTCACGCTGTCCCAGCAGGTCGGCCGCGATACCCGCCTCCTGGGGGCCATGCCGGGCTTTCTGGCCACGCTTTCCGGCGTGGCGGTGCTGGGCCTCGGTGCGCTGCAGGTGATGGAGGGGCAGATTTCGGTCGGCGATCTGGTGGCCTTTCAGGCGCTGGCAGCCTGCTTTTCCGCGCCTCTCGGCCGGCTGGTGTCACTGGGGGCGACGTTGCAGACGGCCCGGGCCGATCTGGTGCGCATCGACGATGTGATGCGCACGCCGGCGGCATTGCCGGACACGGCCGCAGCGCCGCCGTCATCTGCCGCCCTGCCGCGCAGCCGGCTTTCCGGCTGTGTGGAGATCGCCGGTCTTACCTTCGGCTACAGCCGCCTTGCCGCGCCGCTCATAACTGATTTCTCGCTGCGGCTGGAACCCGGCGCCCGCGTGGCCGTGGTGGGGGCGAGCGGATCGGGCAAGTCCACGCTCATCCGGCTGGTTGCCGGGCTTTATCGGCCGTGGGCGGGCGAAATCCGTCTCGACGGCCTGCCGCCGGAAGCTATTGACCGGGCCGTGCTGACGCACTCGGTGGCGGTGGTCGATCAGGAGATCGCGCTGTTTGCCGACAGCGTGCGCAACAACGTGACGCTGTGGGACCCGAGCCTCGACGATCGCGCCGTGGAAGCGGCGCTGTCGGATGCCGGGCTGTTGCCGGCGGTGCTGCAGCGCGAGGGCGGGCTGGATGCGCCGGTATCGGAAGGCGGTCGCAACCTTTCCGGCGGCGAGCGCCAGCGCCTTGAGATCGCCCGCGCACTGGTGCGCGATCCGTCGCTGCTTCTGCTCGACGAGGCGACCTCCGCCCTCGATCCGGTGACGGAGGTCGCCATCGACCGGGCCATCCGGCGGCGCGGCTGTGCCTGCCTCATCGTGGCGCACCGGCTTTCCACCATCCGCGACTGCGACGAGATCGTGGTTCTCGAGCGTGGCCGGGTGGTGCAGCGCGGTACCCATGACAGCCTGAAAAGCGTGGAAGGCCCCTATGCCCGTCTCATCGCCACCGAATGATGCCGGAGCCGGCTGGCCGGCGGCGCTGGCCGGGGCGCAGACGCTTGCCGGCGTGCCGCGCGCGCTGCGCCTTGGTGTCCTCGGCGGTTTCTGGCAGGTCACGGCCGGCGCGGTCGATCTCTTTGCCGTTGAAATTGCCGCCGACGGGCGCAGCCATGCGCCGTGGCGGCCGCTGGGCCGGGTGGGCGCGGGCGCGGGGCTCGGCGGGCTGCCGGCGGCGCCGGGCGAACTGGACGTGATCGCCGTGGCGCTGCCGGACACGCGGTTGCGGCGGCCCGAGGCCGACGACGTGGCGGCACTGTTCGATGGCTGGGTGGCGCGGGTCGTGGGCTTCGGCGGCCTGCCGCTGGTGCCGCGCGGGGCCGTGGCGATCGCTCCGGGTCTTTCGGGCACGGTTGCGGCCGGCACGGTGCTGGTGGCGGAAGGGCCGCTGGTGTGGCTGACCGCGTCCGGCCCGCTGCTCTGCCTCGATAGCGAACCTGAGGTGCGCGCCGGGGAAATCGCGGCGCTGTCGCCGGGTTTCTGGGCGCGCTGCCCGGAAGGCGCCGCGCTGCGGGTGCGCTCCAGCGCGGAACTGGCGGCGGAGGGTCGCCTTGAGGCGGCGGCGGCCCACGTTGCCGTCGCCGCGCTGCGGCGGCTGGCGGCGTCGGCCTTCGCGATCCTGATGAGCCTCGCCCC